>NZ_JAMYMR010000016.1:0-124464 GCF_040318635.1 Mesorhizobium sp. M1066 | reverse complement strand
TCGGTCGTGCGTGACGAAGGCGAAGATCCCAAGCTCTCCCGCGGTTGTAACCTCAGGTGGTACGGGCGACTTCGCCAAGCCAAGGTCCGGGCGGCCGCCCGGACCTTGGCTCAATCGCTCTAATCCCACGAAATCTCTCTCGTGTAGATACAAGGTGGCTCGGGCGAAGCCCGAGACGGAGAGGGGACAATCATAGAGCGTCGGCTCCGATCTTCTTGGCTGCGAAGACAAACCTCAGGTCTGAGGCTGTAACATCCTGGTGGAGCCGTCCTTCCAGCGCCGCAAGAATGGTTTCGCAGACGCTCCGAGAATTCCTAAGAACGTCGACATTCCAGAACCGCAATACCGAGAACCCTTCACCGGGCATGAATTCATCGCGTCGTCTGTCGTAGTAACTCTCGGCATGCTGAGTTCCGTCCAGCTCGACGACCAGCTTTTCGCCGCGGCAGGAAAAGTCGGCGAAGTACGGCCCAATCGGCATTTGCCGAACGAATTTGTAGCCGCCTAGCCGTTTGGCCTTCAACTCGTTCCAGAGAGTTGCTTCCGCCTGATTATCGCCATGGCGAAGCGCACGAGCACGGGCGATCTTTTCAGGCGAACGTCGGCTCGGCGTATCGGGCGTCCCCCTCTCCGTATCGGGCGTCCCCCTCTCCGTGGCGGGGGCGGCCCTAGCCACCTCTCCCCCGCTTTGCGGGGCCGAGGAACACTCGTTCTGAGACGTCATCACCCTCAAAACCTCGGAATGTCCGGAAACGGCAGCTTGCCGCCGGAAATGTGCATGCGGCCGAGTTCGGCGCATCGCCGCAGCTGCGGGAACACTTTTCCCGGGTTGAGCAGATGGTTGGGATCGAAGGCACATTTGACCCGCATCTGCTGGTCGAGATCGATCTGGGTGAACATTTCCGGCATCAAGTCGCGTTTTTCCACGCCCACACCGTGTTCGCCGGTCAAGACGCCGCCGACCTTGACGCAGAGCCGCAATATGTCGGCACCGAAGCTTTCGGCCTTGTCGAGTTCGCCCGGTACGTTGGCATCGTAAAGGATCAGCGGATGCAGATTGCCGTCGCCGGCATGAAAGACATTGGCGACGCCGAGACCGTATTTTTCCGACAGCTCGCGCATGCCGGCGAGCACGCGCGGCAGCTCCTTGCGCGGGATGGTGCCGTCCATGCAGTAGTAGTCGGGCGAGATGCGGCCAACGGCCGGAAACGCCGCCTTGCGGCCGGCCCAGAAGCTCAGCCGTTCCTGTTCCGACTGCGAAATGCGGCAGGTGGTCGAGCCGTTCTTGTAGGCGATCGCCTCGACCAGCCCGATCAGATGATCGACCTCGACGCCGGGGCCGTCGAGCTCGACGATCAGCAGCGCCTCGACATCGAGGGGATAGCCGGCATGAACGAAATCTTCCGCCGCATGGATCGCCGGCCGGTCCATCATCTCCATGCCGCCCGGGATGATGCCGGCGCCGATGATGTCGGCGACGCACTGGCCGCCCTGCTCGCTGGTCGGGAAGCCGATCAGCAGTGCACGTGCCGTCTCCGGCTTCTTCAGGATGCGTACGGTAACCTCGGTGACGACGCCGAGCAGCCCTTCGGAGCCGGTCATGACGCCGAGCAGGTCGTAGCCTTCCGCATCAAGGTGACTGCCCCCCAGCCGCACCACCTCGCCATTCATCAGCACCATCTCGATGCCGAGCACATTGTTGGCGGTAAGGCCGTATTTCAGGCAGTGCACGCCACCGGAATTCTCCGCGACATTGCCGCCGATCGAGCAGGCGATCTGGGAGGATGGATCAGGGGCGTAGTAAAAGCCCTCCTGCTCGACGGCGGTGGTGATGCCGAGATTGGTGACGCCCGGCTGGGCAACGACGACGCGATTGGGAAAATCGATCCCGAGGATGCGGTTGAAGCGGCTCATGACCAAAAGCACCGCGTCCTCGAGCGGCAGCGCGCCGCCCGACAGCGAGGTGCCGGAGCCGCGCGGCACGACGCGGATGTTGCGGTCGTTGCAGTATTTCAGCACGCGCGAAACCTGCGCCACCGTTTGCGGCAGCACGACAACCAGCGGCAGCTGCCGATAGGCGGTCAGGCCGTCGCTCTCGAAGGCGCGCATGGAATTGGCGGCGTCGACGACGCCCTCACCCGGCACAATGATGCGCATGTCGGCGACGATCTCGTCGCGCCGGCGCATCGTGGCGTCGTCTGGTTTCGGCATGGCCAAGCCGGACATCAGCAGCCTCATTTCGCTTGACTGGTCAAAATCTTTTACCAGTGAAGTGCGTTGGGTGCAAATCCTGTGGCGGCGGCGAATCCACTTCAAGGCAGAGACAGGCTTACGCACCGGCAATCTGCCGCTGTCTCACCCTCCCCCTTGTGGGGAGGGTCGCGAACGAAGTGAGCGGGGTGGGGTCCGCGCGGCGCTCTACGAGGACCCCCACCCCGTCTCACGATCTTCGCTTCGCTGCGATCATGAGCCGACCCTCCCCACAAGGGGGAGGGTGAGCAGATCTATTCGCCGGGCGGCTTGCCGGGTTCGGAGTGCATCTTGCGCACGCGGCGTACGCCCCACCAGACCAGCAGGATGGCGACAGGCACCGAAGCAGCGGTAATGATCTCCGGCGCGAAGGCGTGGCCGAAGATCGAGGCGCCCTTGGCGACATAGCCGACAAGGCCGACCACATAATAGGAGACGGCGGCGACCGAGAGCCCCTCGACGGTCTGCTGCAGGCGCAATTGCAGGCGGGCGCGGTTGTTCATCGAGGCAAGCAGGTCGCGGTTCTGCTTCTCGACCTCGACATCGACCCAGGTGCGCAGCAGCGTCGTGGCGCGGGTCAGTTTTCGCGATAGATTTTCCTGCCGCTCCTCGACCGAGCGGCAGGTGCGCATTGCGGGTGCCACACGGCGCTGCAGGAATCCGCGCCATGTGTCATAGCCGGGCACAGCCTCTTCCTCAAGCGCCTCCAGCCGTTCGCCGACGATGCCGTCATAGGCGCGGCTGGCGCCGAAGCGGTAAAGGCTCGACGCCGCGTCCGCCTCCAGCTCCGCCGCAAGTTCGGTCAGATCGGCCAGCAAGGTCTGGCTGTCGCGTGTCCCGGCGACCTTCATCTCCAGTGTGGTCTGCGCCAGCCGGTCTTCGATGCGGCGGGCGCGGCCGGACAAGGTCAACGCCAGCGGCAGGCCGAGCATGGCCAGCGTCCGATAGGTTTCGATGTCGATAAGCCGCTGCGACAACGCGCCGGTGCGCGCCGGGGTCAAGCCGCGATCGAGCAGCAGCATGCGAGTCAGGCCATCGCCATCCTGGCGAAAATCGGTGACGATGGCGGCGTTTCCGCGCTCGACCAGCGAGTAGCACAGGCTGGTCGGGTCGAAACCGGCTATCAGCTGCTCGCTCGCTTGCGTCCATTTGCGGATTTCGAGCCTGATGCCGGAGATGCAGGTTCCCGGCGGCGAAAACCCGTTGCCGAAGGGTGAGTCCTCCTGCGTCCTGCCGCTTTCGGAAAGCGGCCCTTCCCACAAATAGGTCGAGAATTCGGTGTGCCGCTCCCAGCGCAGCGAGCCCTTGCCCCATTTCATGGCATGGTGGCGGGCCTGGCGGTCGGGCGCGGCGATGCCGAGGCGCCGCGACAGTTCGGAAAGCACCGCATGGTCGACGCCCGAGCCACCCTCCGTCATGAAGGCGAGTTGTATCAGGACGCGTGGCTTTTCGATCAGCGGATGCGGCCGGGCATGAACCTCGCCGAGTGCGCCGGGCCGGCCCTCATGCGCGGGAAAGCCCATGACGCTGCCCTTGGCGCGCGGCTGGAATTCGAGATCGGACGGGTCGTCTGACACAGCTTGTTCCCTGGGTTCCTTGAACCCTCTTGCACTCGCGTCCCTCTAGTGCCAATGGCCTGATGACGCAAACAGCAAAGTTAGCCGAAGATGATGGCATCGGGCGGAAAATCGGCGCGCTTTTGTCAATTGGATAAATAATTTGACCAGTTGGCGAGGCAGGCTCTATTCTGCGACACCGGTTCACCTTCCAGGCATTCTGTTGAGCGACATTTTTTCCAGGATCGAGCATTCGCGCACCGCCGACGAGGTGGTGCAGCAGATCGAGAGCCTCATCCTCGAAGGCGTGCTGCGCACCGGCGACCGGCTGCCGGGCGAGCGCGAGCTTGCACGCCAGTTCGACGTATCCCGGCCGATCCTGCGTGATGCGCTGAAGTCACTGGAAGGACGCGGCCTTTTGATGACAAGGCCCGGCGGCGGCACGCATGTCGCCGATGTTATCGGCCAGCTTTTCACCAAGCCGGTGACGGACCTGATCTCGATGCACCGCAAGGCAGTGACCGATTATCTGGAATACCGCCGCGAGATCGAAGGGGTCGCGGCTGAATACGCGGCACGGCGCGCCACTGCCGACGACATGGCGCTGCTCGACAAGATCATGGCACGCATGGACGATGCGCACCGGACCGGCGACTTCGACGACGAGGCCGAGATCGATGTCGAGTTCCACCACGCGATCTGCGAATGCGCGCACAACATCATCCTTTTGCACACGCTGCGCTCCTGCTACCGGCTGCTGTCGGAGGGCGTGTTCCAGAACCGGCTGCTGGTGTTCACCGTGCCCGGCGCGCGCGACGCCCTGCTCGCGCAGCACCGCGCGATCCATGCGGCGGTGAAGGCCGGCGACCCGGATGCTGCCCGGCAAGCGGCGATGGACCACATCACCTATGTCGAACGGTCGATGGCGGAGGCCGAGCGCAGCGGCGACTGGCAGCGCGTCTCGCGACTGAGGTTGAAACAGCGCGTCGACGCCACCGATACAGAACCAGCACGCAAACGCTCCTAGCTATCGAGACGGGAAGCCCATGAGCCAGATCCTGACCATCGCCGACCTCAAGGACCTCGCCCGCCGGCGCGTGCCGAAGATGTTCTTCGACTATGCCGATTCCGGTTCGTGGACCGAAGGCACGTATCGGGCCAACGAAGAGGACTTTCAGAAGATCAAGTTCCGCCAGCGCGTGCTCGTCGACATGGACAACCGTTCGCTGGCGTCGACGATGATCGGCGAAAAAGTGTCGATGCCGGTGGCATTGGCGCCAACCGGCATGACCGGCATGCAGCACGCCAATGGCGAGATGCTGGCGGCTCAGGCGGCGGAGGAATTCGGCGTGCCGTTTACCTTGTCGACGATGAGCATCTGCTCGATCGAGGATGTCGCCTCGGTAACCACGAAGCCGTTCTGGTTTCAGCTCTATGTGCTGCGTGACAAGGATTTCGTGCTCAACCTGATCGACAGGGCAAAGGCGGCGAAATGCTCGGCGCTCGTGCTGACGCTCGACCTGCAGATTCTCGGTCAGCGCCACAAGGACATCCGCAACGGGCTTTCGGCGCCACCCAAGCTGACGCTGACGAACATCGTCGACATGGCCATCCGCCCGCACTGGTGCGCCGCCATGGCCGGCACGAAGCGGCGGACCTTCCGCAACATTGTCGGCCACGCCAAGGGCGTCGGCAACATGGCCTCGCTGGCATCGTGGACGACGGAGCAGTTCGACCCGCATCTGTCGTGGAAGGACGTCGCCTGGATCAAGGAGCGCTGGGGCGGCAAGCTGATCCTCAAGGGCATTCTCGACAAGGAGGACGCGCTGATGGCGGCCAAGACCGGCGCCGACGCGATCATCGTTTCCAACCATGGCGGGCGCCAGCTCGATGGTGCGTCGTCGTCGATCGGCGTGCTGGAAGAGATTGCCGACGCGGTCGGCGACACGATCGAAGTGCATATGGATGGCGGCATCCGCTCCGGCCAGGATGTGCTGAAGGCGCTTTGCCTAGGTGCCAAGGGAACCTATATCGGCCGGCCATTTCTTTACGGCCTGGGGGCGCTTGGCAAGGAAGGGGTTACCAAGGCGTTGGAAATCATCCGCAAGGAGATGGACATCACACTGGCTCTGTGCGGAAAGCGTCTGGTCACCGACATGGGCAAGGACCAGCTCCGGCGCCAGGTCCCGTGACCGCCTGACCACGGAGACACCGAAAAATTGGCAGAACCCGGCATCCATTTTCTCGACGCGCATGGGCCGGACGGCATGCGTCTCTATGCGATCGGCGACGTCCACGGCCGGCTCGACCTGCTGGCCGCCATGCATCTGCGCATCAGGGCCGAGATCGAGCAGGAGGCGCCTGCCGACTGGCGCATCATCCATCTTGGCGACTATGTCGACCGCGGGCCGGACTCGAAGGGCGTCATCGATTTCCTGATCGAAGCGCAAGAGCGCGACCCTCGTCACCTGATGCTGGCCGGCAACCACGACATCGGCTTTCTCGATTTTCTCAAGGCCCCTGACCCGGAAGGACTTTTCATACGGTTCGGCGGCATCCAGACGGCACAGTCTTACGGCGTGGCGATCAGTGAAAGCACAAGCGTGTGGTTCGGCAAGGCCGAATCGGCCGTGCGCAAAGGACATCAGGCCCTGGTCGAGGCCGTGCCGCAAAGCCACATCGACTTCCTGCGGTCACTGCCGTTCTCCGCGATTTTCGGGGACTTCTTCTTCTGTCATGCCGGCATCAGGCCGGGTAATCCTCTGGAGAAGCAAAACCCACAGGACCTGATCTGGATCCGCGACGTCTTCCACAACCACACCGACCTTTATCCGAAGATCGTGGTGCACGGCCACACGCCGGTGCCGGAGGCGGAAGTGATGGCCAACCGCGTCAATGTCGACACGCTTGCCTGGCAGTCATGCATGCTGAGCGCGCTCGTCGTCGACGGCGCGGACAAACGCATCCTGACAATGACGATCAAGGAAGCTTGAGCGTCGCGCGTCGGAAGACGCGAAAGACGCTTCCCGCCTTTAGCGGAGCGAGGCGGTGACGCCGTAACCGTCTACGGCGTTGTGGTTGTTGGCTGCGTCGGCGGCATAGATGCCGAGACCGCACAGCACGATGGCGGACAACATGGCAAAGGACAGAAGCGCTGCTTTCACGGAGGTCATCTCTTGTTGAGCTTTCTGCATCTGTGCACCAGGCGGTTACCAATGCGTTGAAACGGAGAATTCGCTTCAAAGTTTCGACGATTTTGCGCTTCTAGGCATGTTCTGTATCAACGGTGTGTCGCGCGGGTCACACAAAAGGTTCATAGCCGTTGCACAGAAGATGCAGAGCGCGCGCCTTCTAGGATGGCGGGCGGACACAAGCCAAGAATGAAACGGTTTTCCCCAGGCGGTTTCACCGCCGCGTGCCAATTATGTCACGCTGGAGGGTACGGAGAGACCAACGCTCAGATGGTCGCTACCCAGGCACGGGCAATGGCCAGACCCGCGGCATCCGCATCGGGTCCGTTGCGGGCCATTTCGCCATCGAGCTTGCCGGCCCAGTCGGGATGGCGGGCGGCGATGGTCGGGGCAAAGGATGTGCTCCAGTCCTTGACCATCGGCCGGTCGGCCTCGAAATGGAACTGGAAACCGTAGACGGCGCGGCCGACGCGAAACGCCTGGTTCTCGGCGACATCGTTGCCGGCGAGCCGCACGGCGGTTTCGGGCAAAACGAACGTGTCGTCATGCCACTGGAAGATCGGGAATTTCTCCGGCAGCGCGCCCAGCACCGGATCGGCCTTGGCGTCCGCCGTCAGCGATACGCCGCGCCAACCGAACTCATTGGCGCCGCCGATGCGGTTTTCGCCGCCGAAGGCACGGGCGACGAGCTGGCTGCCGAGGCAGATGCCGAGCACGGCGCGATCCTTGTCGGCAAAGTCGCGGGTCAGTTCGAGCAGTGCCGGAAAATAGGGGTACTCATCGTCGGCCAGCGCATTCTGGCCCCCGCCGAGCACCACCATGGCATCATGCCCGGCCGCGTCATCCGGCAGGGGATCGCCCCTGTAAGGGAGACGCAGGTCGAGATCGGCACCCGCTTCCGCAAGTGCTGCGCCGACCTGGCCAAGGCCGGTATTGTCGTAGTTCTGGACCACCAGCACCCGCATCACAAAACCCTACTGACATGAAAAAGATGCGACGAGCGATATCATGCCGCTCGCATTGCAGCCAAGATGCGTGTCCGGAGAGAAAACTATGCCACTGCAGAACCGGGTCGATCCGTTCGGTACCATCCACGCCGTGCCCGATCGCGGCATGTTCACCGGCAATCGCGGCATCCTCCACGATCCCGAGACGAAGACACTCAAGAAAAAGCGCTGGGCGCTTCAGGCCTGGATCATCTGCGTCTGCCAATTCCGCGATGTGCGGCGCGAACCGATGGGCCGCAACCGGAAGGGCGGCAAAGCGGGCTGGACCGAGCTGTTCTTCCTCGACGAGGTGACTGCATTGGCTGGCGGGCATCGCCCCTGCTTCTTTTGCCAGCGCGAACGGGCCAAGGATTTTGTCGGCCGCTTCGGCGAAGCCTTCGGCATTGCCGAGCCGCGCGCGCCGCAAGTCGACAAGCGGCTGCACAAGGAGCGGCTGGCCTCGGGCGGCAGGCCGCCAGTGGTTGCGGTTGAAGACCTTGCCGGCCTGCCGGACGGCGCCATGGTCGCGGATGGCGCCACGGTTTATGCTTTGCGTCGGGGCAAAACGCTGCGCTGGTCGTTTGCCGGATATGGGCATCCCGGCGATTTCGGCTTGCTCAACGGCAAGACACTCTCGCTGCTGACGCCGGCCACAACGCTCGCCGTGCTGGGGCATGGCTTTCGGCCGGTGTGGCATCCGACCGCCGAGGCTTGACGCCGGCAGCCGGCTCGCTCATTCCTCGGCGATGCGCGCCAATTACAAGATGCAACGTCTGTTCGTGCCCGACGATCTCGCGCCGGATGTAGAGTTCGACGCCGGCCAACAGCAGAGCCACTATCTCCTGCATGTGCTGCGGCTTGGCGAAGGCGCCGAAATCCTGGTGTTCAATGGCCGCGACGGCGAGTGGTCGGCGGCCATCGCGGCGAAGACGAAAAGGGCGGTGCGGCTGAAGGTGTCGGCGCTGCAACGGCCACAGCCGCCGCTGCCCGATCTCGTCTACTGCTTTGCGCCGCTGAAACAGGGCAGGCTCGACTATCTCGTGCAGAAGGCGGTCGAGATGGGCGCCGGCATCCTGCAGCCTGTCATCACCCAGCACACGCAAGTGGCCAAGCCGTCGATCGATCGCCTGCGCGCCAATGTCGTCGAAGCCGCCGAACAATGCGGCATCCTGGCGGTGCCTCAGGTGCATGAAGCCGAAAAATTCGACCGCCTGCTGACCGGCTGGGACACAGGGCGACGGCTGATCTTCTGCGATGAGGATGCTTCGACCAACAATCCGCTGGCCGCGCTGCAGGCGATCAAGGAAAAGAAGCTTGGGCTGCTGGTCGGGCCGGAGGGTGGCTTTTCCGACGACGAGCGCAAGATGCTGCGCGCCCTGCCCTTCGTCACCGCCATTCCGCTCGGCCCGCGTATCCTGCGCGCCGACACGGCGGCGGTGGCCGCGCTCGCGGTGATGCAGGCGACAGTCGGAGACTGGTGAAACGTCATCTCTTGCAAGGGACGGTGAGCGCGGTAAGGTTCAATTCCTGTTGACCTGTGGCTCAGGATTTTTCGCTTGATCGGCTACTGACATTTCGTCCATTTAGCGTCGGCGGTTCTCCAACCGCCTCTGAGGGCTTGATCATGGCGCGCGACACAACCGATTTCCGGCCCATCGAAGGCATCGACGAACTCGTCGAGCATCTGGCCGAAGGCAACAAGCCGCGCGACAAGTGGCGCATCGGCACCGAGCACGAGAAATTCCCCTTCTATGTCGACGGCAATGCACCGGTCCCCTATGGCGGCGAGCGCGGCATCCGCGCCATCCTCGAAGGCATGCAGTCAAAGCTCGGCTGGGACCCGATCGTCGATGACGGCCGCATCATCGGCCTGGTCGAACCGACCGGCCAGGGAGCGATTTCGCTGGAGCCCGGCGGCCAGTTCGAGCTCTCCGGCGCACCGCTGGAGACGATCCACCAGACCTGCCGGGAGGGCAACGCCCATCTGGCGCAGGTGCGCGAGATCGCCGAGCCGATGGGCATCCGCTTCCTCGGCCTCGGCGGCAGCCCGAAATGGTCGCTGGCCGAGACGCCGAAAATGCCGAAATCGCGCTACGAGATCATGACGCGCTACATGCCCAAGGTCGGCACCAAGGGCCTCGACATGATGTACCGCACCTGCACGATCCAGGTGAATCTCGACTTCGAGAGCGAGGCGGACATGCGCCGCAAGATGCAGGTGTCATTGAAGCTGCAGCCGCTGTCGACGGCATTGTTCGCCAATTCGCCTTTCACCGAAAGCCACCCGAACGGCTTGCAGAGCTGGCGCGGCGACATCTGGCGCGACACCGACAACCAGCGCTCGGGCCTGCTCGAATTCTGCTTCTCGCCCGATTTCGGCTTTGCCGACTATGTCGAATGGGCGCTCGACGTGCCGATGTATTTCGTCATCCGGGACGACCGCTACCACGACATGACCCACATCACCTTCCGCCAGTTCATGGCCGGGGCCGCGCGCAATGAAGTGCCGGACGGGCTGCCGACAATGGGCGACTGGGCGAACCATCTGTCAACGCTGTTCCCGGACGTGCGGCTGAAGCGCTTCCTCGAGATGCGCGGCGCCGATGGCGGGCCATGGCGGCGCATCTGCGCGCTGCCGGCCTTCTGGGTCGGATTGCTTTATGATGAGGCCGCACTCGATGCCGCCGAGGCGCTGACCTCGAGCTGGACGTATGAAGAAACGCTGGCGATGCGCAACGCCGTGCCGGAACAAGGCATTTCCGCACCGTTCCGCAACACCACGCTGCGCGAGATCGCGCGTGACGTGATGGTCATTTCCCGCATGGGGCTGAAGAACCGTGGCAAGAAGAACCGCGACGGCTACGACGAGACCTCCTTCCTCAACACGTTGGACGAAGTCGTGGCGCGCGGCACCACCAGCGCCGAGGAGATGCTGTCGGCCTACCACACGCGCTGGGGCGGCTCGATCGAGCCGGTTTTCATGGAATACGCCTATTAACCCTCGGATTTGGCAAAGCTGACCGGCCGGCAAAAGTCGCTTCAATCGGAAGTGGAAACAAACTAGGCTTCTTCGGCGAGGATTTCCGGAGGAGAGACCAATGCCTTCCTTGTTCGACATGCTGACGCAGGCCCAGAACGGCAATGGCATGCAGGCCCTTGCCCAACAATACGGGCTTTCGATGCAGCAGACGCAAGCCGCGGTCGCCGCATTGCTGCCCGCCTTTTCGCAGGGGCTGCAGCGCAACACCGCCGACCCTTACGGGCTCGGCGCCTTCATGACGGCGATGGCCAGCGGCCAGCACGCCAAGTATTTCGAGGACGCAAGCCGGGCCTTCTCACCGCAAGGCGTCGATGAGGGCAACGGCATTCTCGGGCACCTGTTCGGCTCGAAAGACCTGTCTCGCGCCGTGGCCAGCCAGGCGGCGCAAGCCAGCGGCGTCAATCAGCAGATCCTGCAGCAGATGCTGCCGGCGATCGCCTCGATGATCATGGGCGGGCTGTTCAAGCAGACGACAAATCAGATGCAGGCCGCCGGCGGTTTTGACGGCGGCGGCAACAATCCGCTGGGCGAGATCATCGAGCAGATGATGCGGCAAGGCGGCGGCATGCAGGCCCCGGCGCCGCCACCCCAGAACCCGATTGACAACCCGCTCGGCAAGGTATTGCAGGACATGTTCGGCGGCGGTGCGCCTCAGCCACAGCCGCAAAGCCAGCCGCAGCCGCAGCCCAATCCCTACGGCGAAAATCCACTCGGCAAGGTGCTGCAGGACATGTTCGGCGGTGGCGCGCCTCAGCCGCAGCCTCAGCCGCAAGGGCGGGCGCAGCCGGAGCAGACACAAAGCCCCTACGGAGACAACCCGCTGGGGAAAATCTTCGAGGAGATGCTGCGGCAAGGTGGCGGTGGCCTGGGCGGCATCCCTGGCGGACAGCCGGCGCCGCAACAGCCTCAAGCGCCCCCACAGCAGCGTCAGGCACCGCAGCCACAGGCCAATCCGAGCGGCAGGCCGAAAAACCCGTTCGACGACCTGTTCGGCAAGATGTTCGAGACCGGCGCCCAGCAGCGTGACGACTACCAAAAGGGCGTGGAGACGATCTTCGACCAGTTCAAGCGGGATATGGACCGACGATAGGCGGTCTTCGCTGAGGTAGAAAGAGAAAAGCCCGGTCCTGGGAGGACCGGGCAGAGTGCAGGCGGGCCGGGGGGATCCGGCAGGGAGTGGGAGCCTGCATACTCGTCAGTCGCCTCGAACCTCGAAAAGGTTCACGGCAACCCAAACGACAAGCAACAGATCAGGCCACCTTGCGGGCGATGTCCTCGATCGTTTCGACGCGATCGCTGGCGATTTCGCGCAGCATCGCCGTCGGGTCGCGGCCAAACGGCACGTCGATGGCGACATGCAGGTCGGCGCGCGTCAGGCCGATATCGGCGAGTTCGGCGTCCGACATCTCGCCAAGGCGATAAAAGGCGCGGCGGTTTTTCCAGGCGCGGTAGACGTTGGAGACGGTGTTGGCCACGCGAGTCGCAACGGCCGGACGCGAGGTGATGCGCGAGGTCTCGGTGGCGAAATCGAACGTGGTCATTGTCGGTCTCCTTCAGACTCGAACGGGCAAAGCCTTGCTATCGGCGCTGGCGACAGCGGCCGTTCCGGCTTCGATTCACATGCCTTCATGTGGACAATAGCAATCTGCCATCGAGTGATTGATTAATCCAACGAATGTTTCTAATCTTTACCATCAACACCAGTGATGGATCATGTCGATGAAATCGCCGCTCGATCTCGATCAATTGCAGACCTTCATCTCGATTGCCGATACCGGCAGCTTCACCAGGGCGGCCGAAGAGGTGCACCGGACCCAGTCGGCGGTTTCGATGCAGATGCGCCGGCTGGAGGAGCGGCTCGGCAAGCCGCTGTTCGAAAAGGACGGGCGCACCAACAGATTGACCGAGGAAGGCGACAAGCTGCTCTCCTATGCGCGGCGGCTGCTCTATCTCAACCGTGAGACGCTGGCTGCCTTCGATGACCGGCGGCTCGAAGGCACGATCCGCATCGGCACGCCCGACGACTATGCCGATCGTTTCCTGCCCGAGATCATGGCGCGGTTCACGCGCTCCAATCCGCGCGTTGAACTGACCGTCATCTGCGAGCCGACGCCGGGGCTGGTCGAGCATATCAAGCGCGGCAATCTCGACCTCGCGCTGGTGACTCACAACGACGTACGCGGCCAGTCGGAGGTGGTGCGGCGCGAACCGCTGCTGTGGGTCACCTCGGCCAACCATGCGACGCATGAGCAGGAAACGCTGCCGATGGCCTTTGGCCGGCCGAACTGCATCTGGCGGCGCGCCGCCGTCGATGTGCTCGACCAGCAGAACCGCGACTATCGCATCCTGTTCACCAGTTTCTCCGCCACCGTCATCACCGCCGCGGTGCTTTCCGGGCTGGCGATCTCGGTGCTGCCGGAATGCGCGCTGCGGCCCGGCATGCGGGTGCTGAGCGAAGCCGACGGCTTCGGCGCCCTGCCCGACTGCCGCATCGGTATCATGCGCGGCCAGACGTCGCGGCCGGAGATCGTCGATGCGCTCGCCCGCCATATTTCGGAAAGCCTGGACAATATCTCCGTGCCGGTCGGCGAAGACCCCGGGTCGTTCGATTTCGCGGCACTGGCCTTCACCAAGCTGCGGCGAACCAAGCCGAACCAGATTCTGCCCGGCTGGTAGGCAGGGTCAGGTATGCGGGTTATGAACGGCTGGCCCGACGCAACCGCCTTGACGCCGGCGCCCAACCGTTCCCCAATCGGCCGATGAGCGAAGCAGCATCCGAATCACGCACCAACGCCGCCGAATATACGGTGAGCGAGATTTCCGGCGCGCTGAAGCGCACGGTCGAGGACGTTTTCGGCAATGTGCGGGTGCGTGGCGAAATATCAGGCTATCGCGGGCCGCATTCCTCAGGTCATGCCTATTTCGCGCTGAAGGACGACCGCGCCCGGCTCGACGCCGTGGTGTGGAAAGGCACGATGAGCCGGCTGAAATTCCGTCCCGAAGAGGGCATGGAGGTGATCGCCACCGGCAAGCTCACCACCTATCCCGGCAAGTCCAACTACCAGATCGTCATCGACAATCTGGAGCCTGCCGGCGCCGGCGCGCTGATGGCGCTGCTGGAGGAGCGCAAGCGGCGGCTACAGGCCGAGGGGCTGTTCGATGCCGGCCGCAAGCGGTTGCTGCCGTTCATGCCGCGCATCATCGGCGTCGTCACCTCGCCGACAGGATCCGTCATCCGAGACATCATCCACCGCATCAAGGACCGCTTTCCGCTGCACATCCTGGTCTGGCCGGTGCGTGTTCAGGGCGAGACGTCAGGCGCGGAAGTGACTGCTGCGGTCAACGGCTTCAACGCGCTGGCATGGGATGGCGCCATCCAGCGTCCCGATCTGTTGATCGTGGCGCGTGGCGGCGGCAGCCTCGAAGACCTCTGGGGTTTCAACGACGAGGCGCTCGCCCGCGCGGTTGCCGCTTCCGGCATTCCGGTGATCTCGGCTGTCGGCCACGAGACCGACTGGACGCTGATCGATCTCGTTGCCGATGTGCGGGCGCCGACACCAACGGGTGCAGCCGAAATCGCCGTGCCGGTGAAGGCCGATCTCGAAGCAACGCTTGCCAGCCTCGGTGCACGGCTGAAAGCGGCGGTCCTGCGCAATTTCGAGCGCAAACGGCAGGCTGCCCGTGCCGCTGCCCGGGCTCTGCCCTCGCCCGATCAATTGCTGGCGCTGCCGCGCCGACGCCTCGATGAGGCGACATCCAGGCTCGGCCGGGGCCTGTTGGTCTCCACCGAACGCAAGCGTGCAAGGTTTTTTGCCGTAAAGCTGACACCGGCAATGCTGTCGCAGCGCATTGCCGAGGCGCGGCGCACCAACGAACGCAATCTTTTGCGAGCACAAGGGGCATTGCGCACGTTGGCAAGAGCCCGGCGTGCGGAGCTTAACCGAGCGGCGGATCAATTGCCAAAATGTGCCAGGGCATCGCTGCAGCGGCACAAGCAGCAACTGGCCATGCTGCAAGGCCGCATCACGATTGAGCCGACGGCACGGCGGCAACGCGTGCAGAGGGATTTGCTGACAGCTTTGACAAGACGCGGCACGCAAGCAGTGGTGCTCAGGCTGGAGCGTTTGCGCGGCCGTGTCGTCCAGGCCGACAGGCTGATGGCAACACTGTCGCACAAGGCCGTCCTGGCGCGCGGCTTTGCGCTGGTGAGGGATGCGGATGGCGCGGTGATCAAGCAGGCTGCCGATGTGGCGTCGGGAATGGCGCTTTCGCTCGAGTTCGCCGACGGCATCGCCGATGCGGTGGCGATCAGCGGCATGGCAAAACCGAAAGCCGTGGCCAAGCCGGCGGCCAAGGCCAAAGAGCCCGGCAATCAGGGATCCCTGTTCTGACACCATGACCGACAATCCGCATCATCTGACAACGCCCTCAGGCAAACCGCGCGCGCGAAATTTCGGCATCGGCTTCGACGGGCGGCCCGGACCGTTTAACGCGATCACCGATGTGCCCGGCGTGGCGGTCGGCTATGCGACGCTGATCTCGGGCGATGGCGCGCTTGTCGTCGGCGAGGGACCAGTGCGCACCGGCGTGACCGCGATCCTGCCCAGGCCGCTCGCCGACCTCGCCACCCCGGTCTTCGCGGGCATCTTCAGCCAGAACGGAAACGGCGAACTGACCGGCTCGCACATCGTCGAGGAAACCGGCGCTTTCAACTTCCCGATCACCATCACCAACACGCATTCCTGCGGTGTTTCACGCGACGGCACGCTGCGCTGGATGCAAAGCGTGCTGCCGGCAGCGCTCGACAGCGGCTGGGGGCTGCCGGTGGCGGCGGAGACCTATGACGGCTTCCTCAACGACATCAACGGTCACCATTTGACGTCAGCGCATGTTGCGCAGGCCCTCGACGGCGCCGCCGGCGGACCGATCGAGGAAGGCAGCGTCGGCGGCGGCACCGGCATGATCACCTTCGGCTTCAAGGCCGGCTCCGGCACGGCATCACGCATCGTCGAATGGCACGGCCGTGCCTACACCGTCGGCGCCTTCGTGCAGTCTAATTTTGGAAAACGGCGCAATATCACCATTCGCGGCCTGCGCGCCGGGCCGGAGCTTGTCGAACCGGCGGTCCGCGAAGGCACACCGCGTGCTGAAAAGGGCTCGATCATTGCCGTCGTCGCCACCGACGCACCGTTCCTGCCGCATCAGATGAAGCGGCTGGCCCGCCGGGTGCCGCTCGGCGTCGCCATGACCGGCGGCTTCGGCTATCACAGCTCAGGCGACATTTTTATCGCCTTCTCGACCGCCAATGCGAGCGCAGCGCTGGCGCCCTCCGGCCGCATCGCCAGCGCCGATTTTATTCCGGACACCGATATCGATCCGTTTTTCGATGCGGTGATCCAGATCGTGGAGGAAGCAATCCTCAACGCGCTGGTCGCCAATGACGACATGACCGGACGCGACGGAAATTTCGTGCCGGCGCTGCCGAAGGCGTGGCTGAAGGAGAAGTTTGGCTGAAGACAAAAACGCGGGCCAGAAGCCCGCGCTGAAACAACGACGCCGCTAGAGCAATCCCAGGAAAAGTGTGAAACGGTTTTCCGTCCGGGATTGCGTAAAAACAAAGAGTTAGAGAAGTTCACTGTTTCCGTGAAACGGTGAACTTCTCTAGTGATCATTCCGCGGCTTTTCTCGGAGCCTGCTGGCTTTCCTCGGCCTCGGCCGCTTCCTCAAGCCGGGATGCGATAAGTTCCTGGATATCGCCGACTTCTTCCTGGATGTCCTCCAGCGGGATGCCGACCTCGGCCGCCTCGGCAGCGCACTCCTTGGCCAGGGTTTCGGCCTGCTTGTCGATCCTTGCCTGGGAGGACTGGCAATGGACCTTTTCGCCGATCCATCCCCGCAAGAATTCGATGGCGTGTTCACTCATACTGCTGTTCCCTGGCGGCAAAGCCGGTTGGTAATCATAAACGTCGACATCCCGCAAAGGATGCATGTCCCCATTCCAGCCGAGTCGCGGTCGGCCGGCAAGCCAATGCCGTCCAAGGTCCACAGAGCCATAGGAAATCGAGGGGTCAAGAGCATTTTCTGATTCTGGAGGGGTCGGTACCGTTGGCTGGGTCACGCCCAGCGCTGCGCCACTGTTTCTATTTGCTTTTCCGGTTTCCGAGCCGATTTCCGTCACAATAGATGGCGCAACACACTACACATTCACAGTTGCTTCGAGGTGCGGCCCTCGGGCGCGCAGGTCGAAGCCGCCGCTATATAGTGACATCCTCCTGCAATGTCGACTCCGCTCGCCATGCTGCTTCTTTCCGCCGCGCCGAAGGCTCCGCAACGGACCAAGAGCAAGTGACGATGGACGCGAACGGGGTGGAGCAAGCCTCGGCGGAATCGCTCAGACGTGCACAGCCACCACCGCCGCGCAGTCGCCGGCCTTGACCAGCCCGGGGAAATGCCGCGCCGCCAGCATGCCCGACATTTTTGCCTGGATCTCCTGCGGGGCGATGCCGGTGCGGCCGGTGGAATGGATGCGCGCCAGCACCGCGCCCTTTTCGACGGGTTCACCGAGATCGACCATGGTTTCGATCATGCCGTCATCTTCGGCGAAGGAGAAACAATCGCCCGATGGCATATCCAACCACTGGGTTGAGGTCTTCTCCACCGCACCGGCGACAATGCCGGCGTGGCGCAGCACGTTGAGAATGCCGCGCCGCGCGATCCGCACGGTTTGCGCGCGCGACGTGCCGCCGCCGCCAAGCTCGGTGCTGACGAAGACCTTGCCCATCTCCTCGGCTGCCGTGTCATACATGCCGACGGCGTCGATTTCGATCATGCGCATCGAGAACGGGGCGGCGAAGGCCGCGACCGCGTCGAAGGCTTTCTGTTCCAGCGCCTTGTCGGGCAAAGTATGCGCGGCGCAGAACGGCACGAAGTCCAGCGTCTTGCCGCCCGAATGGAAGTCGAACACGATGTCGGCGCGGGGGAGCAGCTCACGCTGGAAATAGTCGGCGATCTTTTCGGTCACCGTTCCGTCCGGCCGGCCGGGAAAGCTGCGGTTCATGTTGCCCTTGTCGATCGGCGAGGTGCGCGTGCCGGCACGGAAGGCCGGATAGTTCATTGCCGGCACGATGATCACCGTGCCGCTGACATCTTTCGGGTCGAGCGTGCGGGCGAGATCGTAAAGGGCCAGCGGTCCCTCATACTCATCGCCATGGTTGCCCCCGGTCAGCAGCGCTGCCGGCCCGTTGCCGTTGCGGATGACGCAGATCGGGATCATCACCGAGCCCCACGCGGAATCGTCGCGGCTGTAGGGCAAGCGCAGGAAACCGTGCTGGATACCGTCGCGGTTGAAATCGACGGTCGGCGCGATCGGCGACGGGCGGGTGCTGGACATCGGGCTCAATCCTTCACCACCAGCTTACGCGGCACATTGGCCAGGCACTCTACACCGGTTTCGGTTATCAGGATGGACTCGGTGATCTCCAGTCCCATCGTTTCCAGCCACAGGCCGGTCATGAAATGGAAGGTCATGCCGGGCTTGAGTTCGGTGCGGTCGCCGGGACGCAGGCTCATCGTGCGCTCGCCCCAGTCCGGCGGATAGGACAGCCCGATCGAATAGCCGGTGCGGTTGTCCTTGATGATGCCGTATCGCTTGAGGACACCGAAGAAGGCGTTGGCGATGTCCTCGCAGGCGTTGCCGGGTTTCGCCGCAGCAAGGCCCGCTTCCATGCCCTCGAGCGTCGCCTTCTCGGCGTCGAGGAATTCCTGGGTCGGCTTGCCGAGGAAAACGGTGCGCGACAGTGGGCAATGGTACCTGTTGTAGCAACCGGCGATTTCGAAGAAGGTGCCCTCGCCCCGCCTCATCGGCTGGTCGTCCCAGGTCAGATGCGGCGCCGAGGCATCGGCACCCGACGGCAGCAGCGGCACGATCGCCGGATAATCACCGCCGATACCGTCAACGCCGCGCGTGCCGGCATCATAGATTTCGGCAACGAGATCGCATTTGCGCATGCCGACCTCGATCTTGTCGAAGATGCGCTGGTGCATCGCTTCGACGATGCGGGCCGCCTTGCGCATATAGTCGATCTCGGTCGGGCTCTTCACCGCACGCTGCCAGTTGACCAGCGCGGTGGCATCGACAAAGCGGGCATTGGGCAAATGCTTCTGCAGCGACGCGAAGGCGGCCGCCGAGAACCAGTAATTGTCCATTTCGACGCCGACTGTCAGCTTGCCCCAGCCGCGATCCGCAAGCACGCTGGCCAAAAAATCCATCGGGTGGCGCTCGGTCGACTGCACATAGTGGTCGGCATAGCCGACGATGTTGTCATGCGCGAGATAGGCGGTGCGCTTGGCGCCGTTGGCGTCCTGGCCGCGCCCGTACCAGACCGGTTCGCCCGATGGCGGCACGATGACGGCCTGGTGCACATAGAACGACCAGCCGTCATAGCCGGTCAGCCAGGCCATGTTGGAAGGATCGCTGATAACAAGAAGATCGACGCCCTTCACCTCCATGGCTTTGCGCGTTTTGGCGAGACGATCCGCATATTCGCCGCGCGAAAATTTCAGGTTCGGTTGCATTGTTCTTGGTCCTCGTTTTGTTGGGCCTCGCGGCCAGCATCAGCTTTCGAAAATGGTCCCGGAATTGGCTGCCCGCGCCCGGTCGCGGGCGAGTGTGGCTATCGCCGTATCCTGCACGCCGGTGCCGGTCAGGTCGGCGATGGTGATGTCGCCAGCCGAACGCCGGCCGTGTTTTGCGCCGGCGATGATCTGGCCGAGTTCGGTCACCTCCGCATCTCCAGCCATCACACCCGCCGCGATGGCATGATGCAGTTCACCCAGCCGCTTTGTCTGGCTGGCGCTGTCGGCGACATAGAGATCGGCCATGCGCAGGATTGCCGGTGCGATCTCATTCTTGTGCTCGGCGTCAGAGCCCATCGCGGTGATGTGCTGTCCGGCGGAGACGAAGCCCGCCTTGATCAGCGGCTCGGTCGACGGCGTGGTGGTGACGATGATATCGGCGTCGGCAACCGCGTTTGCCGCGTCGGGCTCGGCGCGCACGGCGATGCCGAGCTTTTCGCGCAGGGCTCCGGCGGTCGCCTCGGCCTTTGCCGCATCGCGCGCCCAGATGCGCGCCTCGGCAATCGGCCGCACCAGCATGAGGGCTTCCAATTGCAATCCGGCCTGGACGCCGGCGCCGAAGATCGCGGCAATGGACGAGTCCTGCCGCGACAGATGTTTGGCCGCGACGGCGCCGGCGGCAGCCGTGCGGACATCGGTGAGATAGCCATTGTCGAGCAGCAGCGCCTCGACCAGGCCGGTCTTGGCCGACAGCAGCACCATCATGCCGTTGACACTGGGCAGGCCGAGCTTCGGATTGTCGAAGAAGCCGGGGCTGATCTTGATGGCAAAACCGTCGATATCGGGCACATAGGCGGTCTTCACGTCGACCTCGCCGCGATGCTCGGGAATGTCGAGCCGCAGGATCGGCGGCATCGCCACCGGCAGGGTGGCAAGCGCGCGGAAGGCGTTCTCGACGCAGGCAACGGCGTCGAGATCTAGCGTCACGATCGCGCGCAATTCTTGCTCGGTTAGGATGGTCATCCGGCTCATGCGGCGCGCTCCCCGGGCGATGGCGCCTCGCCGCAGACGATCCTGCGGTGCGCGTTCATATCGATATTGCGGCCGGACAGCAGAACAGCCACTGGCCCGTCCGACCTGACCTTGCCGGAGAGCAGCGCGGCGATACCGACCGCGCCGGCGCCCTCGACGATCTCGCGCTCCTGCGCATAGGCGTGGCGGATACCGGCGGCGATCTCGTCTTCACTGAGCAGGATGACATCGTCGAGCAGGTCGCGGCACATGGCGAAGGTCAGCCGGTTGTCGAGGCCGATGCCGCCGCCGAGCGAATCCGCAAGCGTCGGCAATTCTTCCACCAGCACCGGCTGGCCCGCATCGAGGCTGGCCTTCATCGCCGCGCCACGCGCCATCGAGACACCGATGACTTTTGTCCGGGGGCTGACGCCTTTGATCGCCGCGGCAACGCCTGAGGCGAGCCCGCCGCCGGAGAGCTGGACCAGAACGAGGGCGGCATCCGGGACCTGTTCGATCATCTCCAGCCCGAGCGTGCCTTGCCCGGCGATAATGTCGGGATGGTCGAAGGGCGGCAGCATGACCAGCCCCTCTTGCGCCACCAGCCGATCGGCCTCCTGCTGGGCATCGTCCTGGCTGTCGCCGATAATGCGGACCTCCGCGCCAAGCCGGCGGATCTCGTCGAGCTTGTTGCCCGGCACCAGCTTCGACATGCAGATCACCGCGCGCATGCCTTCAAGCTTCGCCGCATGCGCCAGCGCGCGGCCGTGATTGCCGGTCGAGGCCGCGACCACGCCCCGCGCCTTCTGTTCGGCGCTGAGCGAGGCGACGGCGTTCGAGGCGCCGCGCAGCTTGAAGCTGCCGGTGGTCTGCCGGTGTTCGAGCTTGAGGTGAACCGACACGCCGCAGCATTCCGAAAGGCTATGGGACAAAACTGTTGGCGTGCGCTCGATCTTGTTGGCGATACGCTCACGGGCGGTACGGATGTCGGTGAGGATGACGGCGGGCATCACGAAACGCCCCCCTCTGGCCTGCCGGCCATCTCCCCCTCAAGGGGGGAGATTAGCGGCTGCAACACTTTCGCCAATTGTCGATGGTGCAGGAAGAGCGGTGACGCATGAACTGCCAATCTCCCCCCTTGAGGGGGAGATGGCCGGCAGGCCAGAGGGGGGTGCTCGCTCACACTGGACATAATCTTACTGAACCAACGGCAACGTCATCAGCCGCCCGAACTCAGGATGCGGCGCCTCATCCCCGCATAATCTCAGGCAGTTCCAGGCGGTCGCCTGGTTGCTGGTCACTACGGGGCGTCCAATAGAATTTTCCATGCCGGTGACCGCGAGGGCGCTACGCAGCGCCGTGCAGGACACGAACAACGCGTCGGCGCTGGCGTCGGTCGCTTCCCGCGCCAGATCGACAAGCGTTGCCGGTGCGATGCGCGCCATCTCGCGGTCGTCCTCGAAACCGAGGCAGGTGAAGCTAACGATCTCGAAGCCGCGCGCCGCGAAATAGGCGGCCATCGGCCTGGATGTCTCGACCGTGTAGGGGGTGAGGATGCTGAGCTTGTTTGCGCCCAGCGCACGCAGGCCGCGCACGCCCGCCATCGGCGGTGTGACTACCGGCACGCCGGGCTTTGCGACCTGGATCGCCGCCTCGATCTCGGCATCGCCGATCACCACCGAGGCCGAAGTGCAGGAATAGCAGATGGCATCGAGCTTCTCGTCCGGCAGGATGAGCGCCGCGCCTGCCGTCAGCGCCGGCTGCATCTTGCGCAGATTGTCCGGCGTCGTCGGGTTGGCATAGGGAATGCGCGCGACATAGACGCCGATCCGTTCGCTCGCCACCATGCGGCGAAAATCCGGTTCGCTGGTGTGGTCGGTGGCCAGGATGATCAGGCCAATGCGCCGCTCCAGCGGGCGCGCATCCAGCGCCGGCCGTTTCGGATAGACCTTGATCTCGGGCAAGGGTTTCATCGGCTACCTCTCGATCTTGCCGTAGCGGCGTTCCAGCCAGCGCAGCAGCACGACCGAAAACAGACTGATGACCAGGAAGAAAGCACCGACCAGGGTGATCGGCTCGATATAGCGATAGTAGGTGTTGGCGACGCTTTTGGCTTGGTTCATCAATTCCAGCACGGTGATTGCCGACAGCAGCGGCGTTTCCTTGAACATGGCGATGAAGTAATTGGCGAGCGCCGGAATCATCGGCGGGATGGCCTGCGGAATGATGATGTTGGTCCAGGTCTGCGTGGCGCTCAGATTGCACGCCTTGGCCGCTTCCCACTGGCCGCGCGGCACATTGTCGATGCCGGCGCGATAAACTTCCGCCGTGTAGGTGCCGTAATGCAGCCCGAGCCCGATGACACCGGCGACCAACGGCGGCAGCAGGATGCCGATGTCGGGCAGCACGTAGAAAATGAAATAGAGCTGCACCAGCAGCGGCGTGCCGCGGATGAATTCGGCGAGAAATCCGACCGTGCGCGACAGCGCCTTGTTGGGCGAGCGGCGCGCCAGCGCGATACCCAGCCCGACGATCGCCGCCAGCACCGAGCCGAGCAGCGTCGCCAGGATGGTGATCTTCACCCCCTGGATCAGCGTCGGCATGATTTCCCAGACGAAGTTCCAATCCCACTCCATCAGCAAGCCCAATTTATCAGAAGGGAATTGGCCATCAGGCACGCACCCCATCGAGGCCGCGCGCCATGCGTCGTTCCAGCGAGCGCACGCCCCACGAGATGAGCAGGGCGAGGATGAAATAGATGACCAGGATGGTGGTGAACGGCACCAGGGTGTTGCCGGTCTGGGCGCGAACCACCTGCGCCTGGAAGGTCAGGTCGGTGAGCGAGATCAGCGACACCACGGCGGTCGCCTTGAGCAATTCGATGGCGTTGTTGCCGAAAGTGGGCAGCATCACCAGCAGCGCCTGCGGCAGGATGATGTGACGCATGCCTTGCCAGCGGCCGAGATTGAGTGCGGTGCAGGCCTCATACTGTTCGCGGCCGATCGACTGGATGGCGCCGCGCACCACTTCGGCGGCATAGGCGCCGACATTGAGGCCGAGCGCCAGCACGCCGGCCTGCAACGGGGTCAGCGAAATGCCGATGAAGGGCAGCACGAAATAGGCCCAGAACAGTTGCACGAAGATCGAGGTGCCGCGGAAAAATTCGATATAGGCGGTGGCCAGCGCGCGCAGCACGAAGAAACGCGACAGCCGCCCCATTCCGGCGAGGAAGGCCATGAACAGCGCAAGCACCGACCCCATCAGCGTCAGCTCGATGGTGACAAGCGCTCCCTGCAATATCAGGCCGAAATAGCCGGACCACTGGGTCATTTACGTTCCAACGTTGGGTTTAGCTCCTTCTCCCCGTTTACGGGGAGAAGATGCCGGTCCTCCCTCCGTAGCTGCAGCGCAGCTGCTGCGGAGGACGGGCAGGCAGATGAGGGGCGGCACTAGACTCTCAGAACTTGGCGCCGCCCCTCATCCGTCACTTCGTGACACCTTCTCCCCGTAAACGGGGAGAAGGCAAAAGGCGCCTACTTCGCCGCGCAGAGCTTGTCGCGGCTGGTCGACATTGCGGCTGCGGCCGAGAAGCCGTAAGGCTCGATGATCTTGGCGAACTCGCCCGATTTCTTCATCTTGGCCAGTTCTACGTCGAAGGCGTCGCGCAGTGCCTCGTCGCCCTTCTTGAAGGCGGCGCCGTCGCAATAGACCGGTGCGCCCTGCACCGGAGCGATGACTTCGAGGTTCGGATCGTTGGCCTTCTTGACCAGATCATTGATCGACAGGACGGGCAGCGAATAAGCGTCGATGCGGCCATCCTGGAGCATCTTCACGCCGCTCTGGCCATCCGGCACGACGATGACGCGATCGCGTGGCACGCCGGCATTGAGCGCGAGCTTCTCCTCGGTGCCGCCGCCCGGCGCACCGATGGTCGCAGTCGTATCCTTGGCGACATCCTCATAGCTCTTGAAGCCCTTCGGATTGCCCTTCTTCACCAACATCGCCTCGGCATCGCAAAGCACCGGCTCGGAATAGACGACGGCGGCGCAGCGTTCCGGCTTCATGAACAGGCCCGCGGTGACGACATCGAAGCGACCGGCCTGCAGGCCGGGGATCATGGCGCCATATTCGGAGATCGAAGCGGCGACGTCGGCGACGCCGAGCCGCTTGAATATCTCGCGGGCCACATCAGGCGCGGCACCCGAAACCTTGCCGTCGGCGGCGACCGCCGTATAGGGCGGCTCGTTGGCGATGGCGAGGCGGGCGAAACCTTGCGCCTTGAGCTGTTCGAGCTTGCTGTCATCGGCCGAACCCACGTTCGAGGCGGCCAGCACCGCCGCCAACGCAAGGCTGGCGACGCCAGCCAGAATGCCAAGTTTTTTCATTGTTCCCAACTCCTTGTTTCTTGTCTTGCTTTGTTACGAGGCGGCTCTCGCCACCTCGGGACGACTTCGTCGCCTTGGGCATTGCGGTCAGACGCGATGTCCGGCCGCGATGATCTTCTTCAGGAAGCCTTGCGTGCGCTCCTGCTTGGGATTGCGGAAAATCTCGTCGGGCTTGCCCTCCTCGACGATCCTGCCACGATCGAAGAACAGCACCCGGTCGGCGAAATCGTGGGCGAAACCCATCTCGTGGGTGACCAGCAGCATGGTCATGTCGGTCTCGGCGGCAAGCTTGCGCATGACGTTCATCACCTCCTCGACCAGCTCCGGATCGAGCGCCGACGTCACCTCGTCGAACAGCATGATCTTTGGCGACAGCGCCAGCGCCCGGGCGATCGCCACGCGCTGCTTCTGGCCACCGGACAACTGCGCCGGCATGCTCTTGGCCTTGTCGGCCATGCCGACCATTTCGAGCAGTTCCATCGCCCGCTTTTCGGCGGCGGCACGCGGCGTGCCCTTGGTCAGCATCGGCGCCAATGTGACATTGTCCATGACGCATTTGTGCGGGAACAGATTGAACAGCTGGAAGACCATGCCGATCTTCTGGCGCATCCTTGTCAGATGCCGCTCATCAGCGGACAGCAACTGTCCGTTGCGCTCCATGTGGTAGAGTTGCTCGCCGTCGATCTGGATATGACCGCCATCGATGCGCTCAAGCGTCATCAGGATGCGCAGGATTGTCGTCTTGCCCGAGCCCGACGGGCCGATCAGTGCCAGCTTTTCGCCAGGCATGACCTGCATCGACAGACCGTCCAGCACTTTGAAAGTGCCGAAGCTTTTTGAAATGGCGTCGATCTTGATGATGGGCGTGGGCACTGCAGTTCCCCGTCCTGGAGAGGTCTATGCTCTTAACGATGCGGAACGCGCCAAATCATGTCAATTGAGAAAATAATATCATGACAATTATTTCTGATTCCGCACAATTTCCGAGCAACCCAGCCTAGATAGCGAGCAGCAGGTGTTCCGGATCGCCAAGCAGCAGCTTGGTGACAACGCCGAGGCCGGCGCGCAGTTCCCCCTCGGTGGTCGAACCCAGCGAGATACGCACCGCCGGATGCCAGGGCGCAGCCGAAATACGGAAGGACGTGCCGGGTGCAATCGCCACACCCTGCAGGCGAGCCTGGGCGACAAAGCTTTCCTCGGCCCGGTCGGCCGGCAGTTGCAGCCAGACATGCAGCCCGTCTCGACGGGCGCGATAGCCGACCCCCGCCAGCACTTGCGCTGCAATATCCTGCCGGCGCCGCAAAGCCGCGCGCTGCCAGTTGACAAGCTCCATCGCCGTGCCGTCGGTCACCCATTTGGTGGCGATCTCGGCCACCAGCGGCGTCGCCATCCAGTTCGAAACCAGATGCCGGTTGGCGACGGCGGCGACATAGCGGTCGGGTGCGACGAGATAGCCGATGCGCAGCCCGGGCACGGTGATCTTGGTGAAGGAGGTGACGTAGAGCGTGCGCTCCGGCGCGAACGCGGCAACCGGCGGCGGCCGGTCTTCGACCAGCGGACCGAGCACATCGTTCTCGATGATGGCGATGTCGTGCTTGCGCGCAACCGCCGCGATCTGCTCGCGCCGCGCCGCATCCATCAGAGTCGCCGTCGGGTTTATCACCGAGGGCTGCACGAAGACGGCGCGGATGTCGGAAAGCCGGCAGGCTTCGTCCAGCGCTTCCGGGATCAGGCCGTTGTCGTCGATCGGCAGGCCTTCCAGGTTGAAGCCGAGATAGCGTGCCAACGGCACCAGCGTATGGTGGCCGATCGCCTCGGTGGCGACCGTCGAGCCCGGTGGCGCGACGCTCATCAGCGCCACGGTCATGCCGGCGGTGGCGCCGTTGGTCAGGCTGACGTTCTGCGGGGATGCATCAAGGCCGCACAGTTTCAGCCATTCGACGGCGACGGCCCGGTGGCGCGGAAACACCATGTTGGGCCGGAACGAAAGTGCTGAACTCGACGGCAGGTTCTCGGCCAGCCAGCCCAGTGCCTGTTTCAGCCGCTCCAGATGCATCGGCTCACAAACCGGTTTCAGGATCGACAGGTCGATGACTTCGCCGAGGCGCTCCGGCAAATAGGGCGGCTCCGGCTCGCGGCGCTGCGTCTGGACGAAGCTGCCGCGGCCGATCTCGCCCGAAATCAGGCCGCGCCGGATCAGTTCCTCATAGGCGCGGCTGACCGTCTGCACCGAAAGCTTGAGGTCGTCGGCCAGCCTGCGATGGGTCGGCAGCCGCGCGCCATTGGCGAGGCGCCCGTCATGGATGGCGCGCGCGAACTGGTCGGCCAGCGATTGATAGGCCGGGCGCCGGATGAGCGCGGGATCGGGTTGCCACAATGTCATGACTTATTAGAGATCGAAATCAGTGCAATTGACAATCGAAATAATGCGCCGTCATGGTACTCGGACGAAAAGTGAGCTCTGATGACATCCGCGAAACTCGACCCGATCGACCTGAAAATCCTCGACGCCATCCAGCGCGACGGACGCATCACCAAGTTGGCGCTGGCCGAGCAGGTCGGCCTGTCGCCGACGCCGTGCTGGATGCGGCTGCGCAAGCTGGAGAAGGCCGGCATCGTCTCGGGCTATCACGCCAGGATCGCCATGCGCGTCGTGGCACCGGTCGCCACCGTGCTGATGGAGGTGACGCTGGCAAACCACCGCCAGGCCGATTTCGACCGCTTCGAGCGCGTCATCCGCGATGTTCCCGAGATCGTCGCCTGCTGGTCTGTCGGCGGCGGCGTCGACTATGTGGTGAAGGTGATGGCGCGCGACATCGACGCCTATCAGCGGCTGGTCGATGGCTTGCTCGAACGCGAAATCGGCATCGACCGCTACTTCACCTACATCGTCACCAAGACGGTGAAGGACGAGATCGCGCTGCCCATAGCCGACCTGCTGCCGGCGTCGGCTTAAGGCCGGAGAGATCATCTGTCGGGGCGGGACAAAAGAGAGAGTCTCTCTCCTTCGAGGCATCCAAACAGCCTCTCTATCTGTATCGGGCGGATAGTCTTCCCGCATCAGTCCGAACCGGGAGGCTTTGACCATGTCCGCGCATTTCGCCCGCTCGCATCGCCACGAAGCGCTCGACCGCCTGACCGACCGCCGGTTGCTGCGTGAACTCGCCTATGTCGATGGCCACTGGACGGCAAGCGAAGCCGCTGAAAGCTTCGAGGTCACCGATCCGGCCACCGGCGCGACTGTTGCTTTCGTCGCCGCGCTAGATGCACGGCAGACGACAAAGGCGATCGATGCCGCCGCACGCTCCTTTCCGGCATGGCGGTCGCTGTTGCCGCAGGAGCGCTCGAAAATCCTGCGCAAATGGTTTGAGCTGATCATCGGCGCCAAGGATGATCTGGCTCTGCTGATGACGCTGGAACAGGGCAAGCCGCTGCAGGAATCGCTGGGCGAGATCGACTACGCCGCCTCTTTCATCGAGTGGTATGCCGAGGAAGCAAAACGCCTGAACGCCGAGAGCGTCACCAGCCATCTGCCGAACGCCGAAATGATCGTGCGGCGCGAGCCGCTCGGTGTCGTCGGCATCGTCACGCCGTGGAACTTTCCGTCGGCGATGCTGACCCGCAAGGCTGCGGCAGCCCTTGCCGCCGGCTGCACCATCGTTGCGCATCCGTCCTCGGAAACACCGCTGTCGGCGCTGGTGCTGGCCGAACTCGGTGAGCGCGCCGGCCTGCCCGCAGGCGCCTTCAACATCGTCACCGGCAAGGCTTCGACCATCGTCGGGCGGATGTGCGAAGATCCGCGCGTCCGTGCCATGAGTTTCACCGGCTCGACCGAGATCGGCAGGCTGATCGCCGCGCAAAGTGCGCCGACCATGAAAAGGCTGATGATGGAGCTAGGCGGCCACGCGCCGCTGATCGTCTTTGCCGATGCCGATCTGGACAAAGCGGTTGATATCGCCATCGACGCCAAATTCGCCACGTCGGGCCAGGACTGCCTCGCTGCCAACCGTATCTATGTCCAGCGTCCGATCTACGATCGGTTCTGTGCCGCCTTCGCCAAGCGCATCGAGACGTTGCGGACCGGCAATGGCCTTGCTGATAGCACCGACATCGGCCCGCTGATGCACGAGCGCGCCGTCAAGAAGGTCGAGGAACAGGTCGCCGATGCCATCGCTCATGGCGCGCGCTGCCTCACCGGGGGCAAGCGGCACCTGGCTGGCCCCCTGTTCTACCAGCCGACGCTGCTGGCCGATGTCAGTGACCAAGCGCAGATCATGCGTGAGGAGACGTTTGGTCCGGTGGCCGCCGTGACGCCGTTCGACAGCGAGGCCGAAGTGATCGCCCGCGCCAACGCCACCGAATATGGCCTCGTCGCCTATGTCGTGACCGAGAATGGTGGCCGGCAGCAACGCATGGGCCGCGCCCTCGACTACGGCATGGTCGCCATCAACCGCGTCAAGATCACCGGCGCGCCGATCCCGTTCGGCGGCGTCAAACAATCCGGCATCGGCCGCGAAGGCTCGCGCCACGGACTCGAGGCTTTCACCGATCTCAAATATCTCTGCCTCGATGTAGCTTAAGCTGCACCGGAATCACCCTTTTGTCAGGAGTCAAAAGAATGCTCGACCAGTCCAACGAACTCGCCGCCTGGGATCGCGATCACTTGTTCCATCCCTCGACCCATATGGGCACGCACGCGCGCGGCGAGAGCCCGACGCGCATCATGGCCGGCGGTGAAGGCGTCACCGTCTGGGACAACAATGGCAGGAAGAGCCTCGATGCCTTCGCCGGCCTCTATTGCGTCAATGTCGGCTACGGCCGGCAGAAGATCGCCGATGCCATCGCTGCCCAGGCGAAAAACCTCGCCTACTACCACGCCTATGTCGGCCACGGCACCGAGGCCTCGATCACGCTTGCCAAGATGATCATCGACCGTGCGCCGGAGGGCATGTCGCGGGTGTATTTCGGCCTCTCCGGTTCGGATGCCAACGAAACCAACATCAAGCTGATCTGGTACTACAACAACGTGCTCGGCCGGCCGGAGAAGAAGAAGATCATTTCGCGCTGGCGCGGCTATCACGGCTCGGGCGTGATGACCGGTTCGCTGACCGGGCTCGACCTGTTCCACAACGCCTTCGACCTGCCGCGCGCGCCGATCCTGCACACCGAGGCGCCGTATTATTTCCGCCGCGCCGACCGCTCGATGAGCGAGGAGCAATTTTCGCAGCATTGCGCCGACAAGCTCGAGGAGATGATCCTGGCCGAGGGACCGGAGACGGTCGCTGCCTTCATCGGCGAGCCGATCCTGGGCACTGGCGGCATCGTGCCGCCGCCGGCCGGCTATTGGGAAAAGATCCAGGCGGTGCTGAAGAAGTATGATGTGCTGCTGGTCGCCGACGAAGTCGTGACCGGTTTCGGCCGTCTGGGCACCATGTTCGGCTCCGACCATTACGGCATCAAGCCGGACCTGATCACCATCGCCAAGGGCCTGACCTCGGCCTATGCGCCGCTGTCGGGCGTCATCGTCGCCGACAAGATGTGGCAGGTGCTGGTTGAGGGCTCCGACAAGCTCGGCTCGCTCGGCCATGGCTGGACCTATTCCGCGCATCCGATCTGCGTTGCCGCTGGCGTCGCCAACCTTGAACTGATCGACGAGATGGACCTGGTGAGCAATGCCCGCGAGACCGGCGCCAATTTCCGCGCCGAACTGGCCAAGGCGGTCGGCGGCCACAGGAATGTCGGTGACGTCCGCGGCGACGGCATGCTGGCGGCGGTCGAGTTCGTTGCCGACAAGGACGACCGGGTGTTCTTCGACGCTTCGCAAAAGATCGGGCCGCAGGTGGCGACGGCGCTTGCCGCAAGCGGCGTCATCGGCCGCGCCATGCCGCAGGGCGACATTCTGGGCTTTGCGCCGCCGCTCTGCCTGACCCGCGAGGAAGCCGACATCGTCGTTTCGAAGACGGCCGATGCGGTGAAAAGCGTGTTTTCCAATCTCTGAGATCGACACATGAATGCCATGACCAGAACCGTCCCCGCCACCATGGCCGCCGTGCTGCTCACCGGGCACGGCGGACCGGAAAAGCTCCTCTACCGCAGCGATGTGAAAGTGCCTGCGCCCGCGCCCGGTGAAGTGCTGGTGAAAGTCAGCGCCTGCGGGATGAACAACACCGATGTCTGGGTGCGCCAGGGCGCCTATGGCACGGAAGAGGATGCTGCCGCCGTGTCGACGTGGCGGCGTCAGGGCAACACGCTGAGCTTCCCACGCATTCAGGGCACGGACACCGTCGGTATCGTCGCCGCTGTCGGCGAAGGCGTATCGCCGGACCGTATCGGCGAACGGGTGATGGTCGATTTCTCGATCTACAATCGCGACGACGATTCGCTCGCCGACATCGATTATATGGGCCACGGCCGCGATGGCGGTTACGCCGAATACCAGGCGGTGCCGGCCGAGAACGCTCATGTCGTCGACACCGACATGAGCGATATCGAACTCGCCACCTTCTGCTGCGCCTACCTGACCGGTGAACAGATGCTGGAGCGCGCCGCGCTCAAGGCCGGCGAGCGCGTGCTGGTCACCGGCGCCTCGGGCGGCGTCGGCTCCGGCATCGTGCAGCTGGCGCGGGCGCGGGGCGCCATCCCCTATGCCGTCGTCGGCAAGGGCAAGGAGCAGGCGGTCCGCGACATCGGCGCAGAGGCTGTCATCACCCGTGGCATTGCCGACCTGCCGCATGCCGTGAACGAGGCGACCGGCGGCCAGCCGATCGACGTTGTGGCCGACCTCGTTGGCGGCGCCATCTTCAACGACCTCTTGCGCATCCTGCGGCCCGAGGGCCGCTACACCACCGCCGGCGCGATTGCCGGCCCGGTCGTGCAGCTTGATCTCAGGACGATGTATCTGAAGCAGTTGCAGCTGCATGGCTCGAGCCAGGGCACGCGCGCCGATTTCCGCCGCATCGTTGGATATATCGAAGCGAAGAAAATCCGGCCACTGGTCGGCGGCGTCTACAAGCTCTCCGATTTCCACCATGCGCAGGCGGATTTCATCGCCAAGGATTTCGTCGGCAAACTGGTGGTGGTGCCGGATGCGATGTGGGGTTCGGCTGGCTGAATAACCCGACTATCCCTCAACCGTGCTGGGCCGCTCTGAGCAGCATGCCAAACAGGTCGCGCGGCTCGTCGGGGTCGGCCAGCATGTCGAGTTCCTGATAGAGGCCGGTCGACTTCAGCTGATCCCTGACATAGCGCAGTGCCGAAAAATCCTCGATGGCGAAGCCGACCGAATCGAACAGTGTGATCTGCCCGGGATCGCGCCGGCCTTGCACGGCGCCTAACATGACCTGCCACAGCTCGGTCACCTTGTGATCCGGCGCAAGCTGCTGGATCTCGCCCTCGATGCGCGTCTGCGGCGGATATTCGACGAAGATATCGGAGCGCAGCAGGATGTCGCGATGCAGTTCGGTCTTGCCGGGACAGTCGCCACCGACCGCGTTGATGTGGACGCCGGAGCCGACCATGTTGTCGGTGAGGATGGTGGCGTACTGCTTGTCGGCGGTGACGGTGGTGATGATGTCGGCCCCTTCCACCGCCTCCTGCGCGGTTCCGCAGGCGACCATGTCGAAGCCGAGTCCGGCCAGATTGCGGATGCATTTTTCGGTGGCCTTGCGGTCGATGTCGTAAAGCCTCAGCCTGTCGACGCCGAGCAGCGCCTTGAAGGCCACCGCCTGGAATTCGGCCTGGGCGCCGTTGCCGATCAGCGCCATGCAGTTCGAGCCGGTCGGCGCCAGGTACTTGGCGGCCAAGGCCGACATCGCCGCCGTGCGCAGCGCGGTCAGGATGGTCATTTCAGACAGCAATACCGGATAGCCATTGTGGACATCGGCGAGCATGCCGAAAGCGGTCACCGTCTGGCGGCCCTCGCGCATGTTCTTGGGGTGGCCGTTGACATATTTGAAGCCGTAGACCTCGCCGTCGCTGGTCGGCATCAGCTCGATGACACCCTCGGCGCTGTGCGAGGCCACGCGCGGCGTCTTGTCGAACAGTTCCCAGCGGCGGAAATCATCCTCGATGTAGCCAGCGAGTTCGACGAGGAAGCGCTCGACGCCGATCTTCAGCACCAGCTTCATCATATGATCGACGCTGACGAAGGGCACGATGTTGAGATTGGGGATCATTTTTTTCTTATCCTTGCCGCATGCAGGCGGTCAGTCCTGGCGATGCGCGTTGTGCGCCTTCATCATCGTTGCCAGCGCCGGATCATTTTGCTCCAACGCCTTGATGGCTCCGCTCGTGTCGTAGAGGCGCTCATCCTGTCCCATCTTGAACTTGGCTTCGAGCCGCCCGATCGGCAGGTCAAACCCTATGATACCAGGTATGCGCCGTTCCATGCCGCCTGGTCCCAGCTCGCGCATGCGCCAGCGGTCGACGCGCTCCTTTTCCAGCACGTCGACAAGCTGCAAGAGATGCCGGGCGGTGGCGTGATCGTCGAGCGGAACCGGATGCCCATGGCAATGCACGACGGCAAAGTTCCAGGTCGGCGCGCTGTCGCGCACCGGATTGCGCGGATACCAGGACGGCGAGATGTAGCCATGCGGGCCGTGGAAGATGGCGACCGTTTCCCTGCCTTCGCTGATCAAGGTGCTGTGCGGATTGGCTCTGGCGAGATGCGAGACCAGCGTTCCGTTTTCACCACGGTCGCGATCGAGCACGAAGGGAAGATGCGAGACGACAAGGCCCTGCGGTCCCGCTGTCACCACCGTGGCGAAGGCCGCAGCCTCGATCAGGCCGAACACCTCGCCCGACGACAGCGGCGCAAATTCAGGCTTGGTATACATCAGGTCAGCTTCGCTGAGCGCGAACCGCCGGGATCAGGCCTTGCGGGCGAACCAGCAGTACCGCGATGACGCCCGACAGCACGATGGCATCGCGGTAGGGCGCGATCGCTCCCGGAAGCGTCGCCTGCAACAAAACCTCGATGATGCCGAGCAGAAAACCGCCGGCGACAGCACCGGGCAGGCTGCCCAGCCCGCCGACGACGGCGGCGATGAACGCCTTCAGCACCGGCGTGAAGCCCATCAGCGGATCGACTGAGGCACGCTGCGCCACCCACAGCATGGCCGCCAGCCCGGCAAGCAGGCCGGAGAGCAGGAAGGCGGTGGCGATGATGCGGCTGGCCGGAATGCCCATCAGGCGCACGACGTCGAAATCTTCCGCCGCGGCGCGCATCGCCGTGCCGGTCACCGAGCGGCGAAGGAAGACTTCCAGCGCAATCAGCGCCAGTGCGGAGACGACGATGGAGATGCTGGGACCGACGCCGATGGTGAAATCGCCAAAGGAGAAGGCGCCGGTCATCCAACCGGGCATGGCGACAGCTTGCGGCCGCGCCGAAATGCCGTTCTGGAATACGACCTTCAGCAGGCTGGAGACGGCAAAGCTGGTCAACAGCAGGCTGGTGACGCTGGCGCCGCGCATCGGCCTGAAGGCGATACGCTCCATGGCGACAGCGGCGAGCGCGCCGCAGGAGACGGCGACAAGCACGGCGACCGGGAAGGGAAAGCCGAGCACCAGCGAGGCCAGAAGCACGTAGCCCGACAGCGTCATCAGCTCGCCATGGGCGAAGTTGATGAGGCCGACGATGGAAAAGACGATCGCCAGCCCGAGCGCCAGCAGGGCATAGACGCCGCCCAGGCTCACCGCATTGATGATCTGCTGCGCGATCATGCTTCTCAAGCTCCCAAATAGGCCTGGCGGACGAGGTCCGAGGAGGCGAGTTCTTTTGCCGTGCCTGACAGCACCACCTCGCCATTGGCGAGCACGACGGCACGGTCGGCGATTTCGAGCGCCAGGGCCACATTCTGTTCGACCAGCAGGATGGTCAGGCCCTTGCGGCGCAGTTCGGCGATCAGGTCGAAGACGGTGTCGATCAGTTGGGGGGCGAGGCCGAGCGAGGGCTCGTCGAGCAGGATCATGCGCGGCTTGCCCATGAGCGCGCGGGCGATGGCCAGCATCTGCTGTTCGCCGCCCGACAGATTGCCGCCCTTGATGCGATGATAGCGGCGCAGGATCGGGAACAACTCCAGCATCTCCTCCTCGCGCAGCCGGGCTTCGGCCGCCGGCTGGTGCACCGCGCCGCCGAGACGCAGATTGTCGGCCACCGTCAGGCTGGCGAAGATACGGCGGCCTTCCGGCACCAGCGCGACGCCCTTGCGGGCGATCGCCTCCGGCGCCAGGCCGGTGATGTCGACACCGTCGAAGATCACCTTGCCAGACGCCGCCGGCACCAGCCCGGCGACGGCACCGAGCGTCGAGCTCTTGCCGGCGCCGTTGGCACCGACCAGCGCGATGATCTCGCCGCTGCCGACGGTGAGGTCGACGCGGCGCACCGCCTCGACTTCGCCGTACCGGATTTTCATGGCTTCGACGCTCAGCATGATATCACGGCGCCGGAACGTCGGCGGCGTCGGGAATCAGGGTCTGGACATGCTTGCCCTCGCCGCCCTCGTAGCGCATCAGCGCCACTGGCCGCAGCGGCATGCGGTCCGTGCCGGCATAGGTGATCTTGCCGGTGATGCCTTCGAAATCCTTGAGGCCAGCGATGGCGTCGCGGATCGCTTTCGGGTCGTCGGAGCCGGCCGTCTTGACCGCCTGGTCGAGGATCAGGCCGATCTCGTAGCCATTGACCTCATAGGTCGATTCCGGTGCGTGGCCGGCATATTTGGTGAAGGCGGCGTTGAAGGCCTCGAGCTTGCTGCCCGGCTCGGCATAGCCGGCCGCGGTGTAGACGACGCCGTCGACCAATTTGCCGAGCGCCTTGATGGTCGGCGTGCCGATGGCATCGGCGCCATAGACCGGGATGGTGACGCCGGCGCCACGCAATTGCTGGATGAAGGCCGGGAAATCCGGCTCGTAGGCCGCCGTCATGATCAGGTCCGGTCTGTCGGCCAGCCCCTTGATGTTGGTGATCTCGGCGGAAAAGTCGGGCTGGCCCATGCTGAAGGTGCCGCGGCCGACAACGGCGCCGCCCTTCTTCTCGAACACCTTGCCGAAATATTCCGGCAGATTGGCGGTGTAGGTGGAGTCCGGCGAAGTCAGCAGGAACACCTTCTTCTTGCCTTCCGAGACGGCGAAGTCGGCGACCGCCGTCGCCTGCACATTGTCGGCCGGATAGGTGCCGAACATGACGTCGCCGACCGCGCCGGTGAGCACCGGGGCGGAGCCGCACAGCGTCAAGGTCGGAATGCCGAGCGGCTGGGTGAGCTGGCCGGCGGAAATCGAGGGATCGGCATCGCACGGCGTGATCATGATCTTGGCGCCGGCGTCGATCAGTTCCTGGGCAACAGTGGCGGTCTGCGCGGTGTCAGAGCGCGTGTCCTTGATCAAAAGCTTGACGGTGTATTTGCCGCCAAGCCCGCCCTTGGCGTTGAGCTCGTCGAGCGACATGCGCAGGCCGGCAAGTGCCGGCTGGTCGTAGGGAGCAAGGCCGCCGGTCTGCGCGGTCGCGACACCGATGATGATTTCTTCGGCGGATGCCGTCGAAATGGCGGCAATGCCGAACACGGCAGCGCACAGGGCGGCGCGATGAAGGCGATAGAGGCTTGGCATGTCGGTTCTCCTTCTGGATTTTTATCGTTGGTCGTTGCGGTCTATGCGGTCTGGTTTTCAGGCGTTGCGGTCTTGGCCCGCGCCGTGCGGCTGCCGAGATAGGCTGCGATCACGGCGGGGTTCTTCTGGACATCGCCCGGCGTGCCGTCGGCGATGACGCGGCCATGATCGATGACGACGATGCGCTCGCACAAATTCATCACCAGCCGCATGTCGTGTTCGATCAGCACGACGCCGATGCGGCGCTCAGCACGAACCGTCGATAGAATCGAAACCAGTTCGGCGGTCTCGACGGCGTTCATGCCGGCGGCCGGCTCGTCGAGCAGCAGGAAGCGCGGCTTCAACGCCAGGGCGCGCGCCACTTCGAGCCGGCGGCGCTGGCCATAGGCAAGCCTGGCGGCCGGCTGATCGGCAAATCTCTCCAGCCCCATGCGCGCAAGTTCACCCATTGCCGCCGCCTCGGCATGGCCGAGATCCGGCTCCACCTGGCGGGCGGCGACGACGACATTTTCGAGCACGGTCATGTGCGGGAAGACGCGGATGTTCTGGAAGGTGCGGGCAACGCCGGAGCGGGCGAAGCGGAAGGCCGAAGCCTGCCGGGCCACGCCACCCACCGACACGGTGCCGGCACTTGGCTTGATATCACCGGCCAGCATGTTGAGCAGCGTGGTCTTGCCGGCGCCATTGGGGCCGATGATGCCGGTGATGCTGTCGGTCTCGAAGTTCAGGCTGACGTCGTCGACGGCGACAACGCCGGCATAACGGCGCGACAGATGGTCGGCGGTGAGCCGGTCACTCTCGACATGCCGCGGTGGTGCCGTTGAAGCCATCACGGCCTGACGTCCGGGCCGGCGCAGCAGGTTCAGTTCACGCTCGCCGAACAGACCGGTCGGGCGCCGCCAGATGACCAGGATCATGGCGATGGCGAGCACGCCCTGGGTCAAGCCGAACAGGACAGGCAGATGCAGGCCGAGCACCTCGCCGCCGCCCTCGAAGCGGCGCACCACCTCGACCAAAACGATGGTGACGATGACGCCGGCGAAAGCGCCGAGCGACGAGGTCATGCCGCCGACGATCAGCATGGCGAGCATGGTGAAGCCTAGGTCGAAATAGAAATCGCGCGGCGAAAACGCGCCAAGGAATTGCGCCATCATGGCGCCGGCGGCCATGGCGGCGACGACGCCCGCCACCCAGGCGGCCAGACGCGCCGTGCGCTGGTCGACGCCGACGGCGGCCGCACCACTCTCGTCATTGGCGGCGGCGCGGGTGGCAAGGCCGAAGGAGGTTTCGCGAAACAGCCTCGCCGCCACCAGCGCCATCGAAGCGACAGCGGCAGCCGTCCACAGCCCGACCTCGCGCGGCACGCCATAGAATGGCTGACTGCCGCGCGTGATCTCGCGCCCGGCCACCAGCAGCGTGTAGACGATGATCAGCATGGCAAGCGTTGCGATCGAAGCGCTCGATCCGGAAAGCCTGAGCAGCGGCGTGCCAGTCAGCAGGCCGATGACGACCGCCAGGACCAGGACGACGGCCAGCGCCGCGAGGAAGGAGAGTTGATGGCCGGCGAGGAATTGCGGCAGGTCGCGCAGCGCCGTTCGCTGCAATGCGGTCGGCATGGTGAGGATGCCCGTAGCGTAGGCGCCGAGGCCGACAAAGGCGGCCTGGCCGAACGAGACGATGCCGCTGTTGCCGGAGAATATCTGCAGGCCAAGCACCGCCGTCAGCATGATCGCTGCATAGGTGACTACACGTTGCATGGCGGCGCCGCCAAAGATGAAGGCGGCAAGCGCCACCAGCAGCAGCACCGCGACCATGCACAGGGCATCGGCGGTGGCGTTGCGAAACGCGGCCGGCATGAAGCTACGTGGCTTGCTCTCGCTCATCGTCACCGGCGCCATCACGCGGCCCTGAAGCGATCGGGTGAAAACGGCGCCAGGATCGGCTGCGCGCCCTCGGTGACCAGCCTGGCCACGGCCTCACCGACGGCCGGCCCGGTCTTAAAGCCGTGGCCGGACGACCCCGCCGAAACGACCAGCCCTTCAACACCAGGCATGGCGCCGATGACCGGCAGGTCGTCGGGGCTCATGTCGTAGAGCCCGGCATAGCCTGGCCGGATGCCAAGTTCGGCCATGGCCGGCACGCGAGTGGCGAAGGTCTCCAGGATCTCGACCGATTCCGCTTCCGCGACACCTTCCATGTAATCATCGGGATTTTCGACCAAACGCGGACGGCCCGCATGTTCGTGGCGCAGGCCGGTGCCGCCGCCGGCCCAGGTGCCGGCCAGGATGACGCCGTCATTGTCGGGCCGAGCATAGTTGCAGGAAATGTCGTCGCACCAGGCGAACGGCATGACCTGCCTTGCCTTGCCGGCAGCGTCGAGCACGGCCATCGGATGGCGCTCGACATGCAATGGCAGATCCAGGCCCACCGTCGCCAGCAGGCGGCGCGTCCACGGCCCGGCGGCCAGGACGACCGTATCGGCTTCCAACACCGTTCCATCGGTCAAGATGACGCCGGTGATGCGGTCGCCCTGCCGCTGGAGGCTCTCGATCAGCGTGTTCTGCATGATCTTCGCACCACTGGTGCGGGCAGCACGGGCGATGGCGTTGGTGGCGCCGAAGGCATCGGCATAGCCATATTCCGGCTCCCACAGGGCCATTGCGACATTGTCCAGAACAAAGCCGGGGGCCGCGTCGGCAAAGGCCTGCGGTGACAATGTCTCGATGCGCGCGCCCTCGCCGCGGATGCGCTCAGCGGCCGCCGTCCAGCTCACCTTGTTGTCGTTGCCACAGACCCACATCATGCCGATTTCGGTGACAAAGGATCCTTCGCCCGCGATTTCCGGCAGCGACACCAGGATCTCTCGGCCGCGGATGGACAACTGCGACAGTTCCGGCATCAGGTAGAAGGCGTGCAGCAGCGCCGACGATTTGCCCGACGGGCCGCCGGCGGGGTGGGTCTGCTCGACCAACGTGACCTTCACACCGGCCTTGGCCAGATGATAGGCGGCGCTCGATCCGACAATACCGGCACCGACGACAATGACGTCGCTTCCGTTTCGCATGGCTGTTCCCCACAGTCTCTTGGCTGCTTTTCGACAAGGTAGGACCAGCGATTGCACAATGTCAACATCTCTTCATTGTTGACCGAGATTTAAATCTCTGTAATAAACTCGACAAAACAAGAGAACACGGATTTCGGGGAGGCCCATGGCGATACGCGATGTTCTGATGCGCGGGGATCTTGCGCTGACCCCGTCGGAAGAGAAGATCGTCCGGCTGCTGTTGACGGAATATCCGACCTCCGGCCTCGGCACCGCTTCGTCGCTGGCGCGGCGCGCCGGTGTCAGCGACCCGACCGTGGTGCGGCTGGTGATGAAGCTCGGCTATGAGGGGTTTCCGGATTTCCAGGCGAAGCTTCTGGCCGAAGTCGAGGCAAGACTGCACTCGCCGCTGCTGATGATGGAGGCCAAGCGACAGAGCGGTTCCAACGACAGCGCCGTGCTGGCATACCTCGATAGCGTCACCACGGCCTTGCAGAAAGCCACTGCCGCGACACCCATCCAGACATACGAACGGGCGGCCCGCCTGCTGATGGAGGTCAAGGGCGAGATTGTCATGGTAGGCGGCCGGTTCAGCCGCCACATCGCCGGCATGCTGGCCGGCTATCTCGTGCAGTTCCGCTCCGGGGTTCGCGATCTCGGCGTGCTTTCTCCGCAGACCTTCGACACGCTCGCCGACCTCGACCGCCGCAACGTGCTCGTCGTGTTCGACTATCGCCGCTATCAGCTTGATGTGATGGCCTATGCGAGCCAAGCGGCAGCGCTCAATGTGCGCATCGTCCTGTTCACCGACCAATGGCTGTCGCCGATATCAGATCTCGCCGAAGTCACCATCGTCAGCCCGCTCGAAGTCGCCTCGCCCTACGACACGCTGGCGCCGGCGATCGCCCAGATGGAGGCGCTGGTCGCCCATATCGTTTCGACGCTGGGCGACGAGGCCCGCGCCCGCATCGAGCGGCTCGAAAGGGTGCGACATGCCAATGCCGTGACGCTCGACAGCGACCCGCAAGAGAACGGCGCGCGCAAGATACCCGGACCCCGCAAGACGCCGGGACCCAAATCAGCAAAGCAGGACGACAAAGCATGACCCAGGCCCTACCCAAACGAGACGAAGCCTTCCGTGCCGGCGAAACGGCACTGCTGCTCGTCGACATGCAGCGCATCTGGCTGGAGCCGGGCGCCGATCCGTCGCATCCGGAGCGTGGCCCCGATCACTATTTCTACCGGCAGACATCCTCGCGGACGATCCCCAACCAGGAGCGCCTGCTGGCCGCGGCGCGGGCCAATGGCGTCGAGGTGCTGCACACCATCATCCAGAGCCTGACCGAAGACGGCCGCGACCGCTCGCTCGACCACAAGCTGACACCGATCCATATTGCACCCAGCCTCCCCGAGGGACTGCCGGTGGCATCGCTGGCGCCGGTTGGCGACGAGATCATGCTGCCGAAGACGTCGTCGGGCATCTTCAATTCGACCAATGTCGACTATCTCCTCAAGAACCTCGGCATCCGCTATCTCGTCGTGGTCGGCGTGCTGACCGATCAATGCGTCGACATGACAGTGCGCGACGGCGCCGACCGCGGCTATCTCGTCACTTGCGTATCGGATGCCTGCGCCACCATTACCCAAGAACGCCACGACATCGCGCTCAAGGCCTTCGGCGGCTACTGCTGGGTGGCCGACACCGACACGGTCGTCGACCGCTTCAACGCTTTGGGAAAAACGGCATGACATCGCCCGTCGAGCCCCTGGTTGCCGTCGTCACCACGGATCTCTCCGCCGTCACGCGGGGCCGTTTCGTTGCCGAAAGCAAGCTGCAGAAGACCGCCACGACCGGTGTCGGCTGGCTGCAGGCCAATCTGTCGCTGACGCCGTTCAACTCGATCGTCGATCCCAACCCCTGGGGCTCGTCGGGCGACCTGCGGCTGATCCCCGATCTCAAGGCGCGCTTTCGCACGACACGCACCGGATCGGCGACGCCGTTCGACATGGTCGCCGGCGACATCGTCGAGCTCGACGGCAGCCCATGGCTCGGCTGCACCCGCACGATGCTCAAAGAGGCGTCGGCCGATTTGAAAGCCGCAACCGGCCTGTCGGTCATCGCCGCCTTCGAGCATGAATTCAATGTCGCCGACGGCGGCTTCGCGCCGGCGCATTCGATGTCTTTCGCCGCATTGCGCCGCACGGACCCCTTCGCGCCCAACCTGATGGCGGCGCTCGAGGAGGCCGGCGTCGCACCCGAAGTGGTCATCGCCGAATTCGGCGACGAACAGTTCGAGGTGACGCACGAGCCGGCGGACGCGCTGACGGCAGCCGACCGCGCCGTCGCCATCCGCGAAATCACGCGCGAACTGGCGCGCAATGCCGGCTGGCGTGCGAGCTTCGCGCCCAAAACCGCGCCAACTGCCGTCGGCAACGGCGTCCACATCCATTTCAGCTTCGTCGACGAGGCCGGCAAGCCGGCAACTTACGACCCGGCGCAGCCCGGCGGCCTTTCCGCCAAAGCCGGCGCCTTCTGCGCCGGCGTGCTGCGTCACCTGCCTGGGATGACCGCCATGACGGCGTCGAGCGTGTCGTCTTACTACCGGCTGAAGCCGCACAGTTGGAGTTCGTCCTACACCTGGCTTGCCGACCGCGACCGCGAGGCGTCGTTGCGCATCTGCCCGACGGTGACGATGGGGGGGCGCGATCCGGCGCGGCAGTACAATATCGAGTACCGGGCGGCGGACGCCACCGGCAATCCCTATCTGTCGCTGGCGGCGATCATCCGCGCCGGGCTGGAAGGGCTGAAGGCGGGCTTGCCGTCGCCACCTTTGGTCACCGGCGACCCGACACTGATGAGCGAGGCGGAGCGCGCAAGTCTCGGTCTGGTGCGCCTGCCCGAAACCCTGCCGGCGGCGCTAGACGCTCTGCTGGCGGACGGCACCGTGATGGGGTGGTTCGCGCCTGTCTTCATCGAAACCTTCCTCGGCCTTAAACGACATGAAGCCGAGCGTCTTGCCGGTCTCGATCCGGCCTCCATCTGCGATCTCTACCGGACGCTCTATTGATGACCGCACAGACCGGAAAAGATTGGCCGGAGGCCGTCGAGGTCCTCAACGAGCACGGCCGTTCCGATATCGTGCTGTTGTGCGAGCATGCCTCCAACTTCATGCCGGCCGAGTATCGGCAGCTCGGCCTCGATGCCATGCATCTGCAGCGCCACATCGCCTGGGATATCGGCGCCGCCGAGGTGACCCGCCTGCTGTCGTCGAAGCTCGATGCACCAGCCTTCCTCAGCGGCTATTCCCGGCTGCTGATCGACCTCAACCGACCGCTTCATAGCCAAGGCAGCATTCCGGTTCTGTCGGAAGACACCGACATTCCCGGCAATGTCGGCATCGATGCAGCCGAACGCGCCCGGCGCGCCGAGATCATGTTTTCGCCGTTTCATGCCCGGGTGGCCGCGTATCTCGACCAACGGGCGCAAGCAGGCCGGCAGACGCGGATCGTGACGATCCATTCCTTCACGCCGGTCTTCCTCGGTGTCAGCAGGCCCTGGCATGCCGGCGTGCTGCACGACCAAGCAAGAGATCTCGCCGAAGCGATCCTTTCGGGCCTGCGCACCGACGCGGCGCTCAATGTCGCGGCCAACGTGCCCTATGTGATCAGCCGCGACGCCGACTACGCCGTGCCCATCCACGGCGACGATCGCGGTATCCCCGCCGTCCTCGTCGAGATCCGGCAGGATTTGCTGTCGACCCGGTCCGGCATCGAGAAATGGGCCGACCGCCTGGCGGCGGCACTGCCGGCCCTCGAGACGGAAGCAGTGCCGTGAGCAATCTCAGCCTGCGCGAACGTGATGCCGCGACCATCGCTCAGATCGGCAAGCTGCGGTTCTCGCCGCTCAGCGTCGTCGGCGGCCAGGGCAACCGGCTGATCGAGGAAGGCGGCCGCTCCTTGCTCGACCTATCGGGATCGGCCGGTCCGGCGGTGCTCGGCTACGGCCATCCGGCTGTCGTCGAGGCGGTCGAGACGTCGATCCGCAACATGGCCGGCGCCAGCCTGCTGCTCTACCCGAACGAGCCCGCCGTATCGCTGGCGGAGCGGCTGCTGGCGATTACGCCCGGAGAAGGCGAACGGCGCGTCTGGTTCGGCCATTCCGGGTCGGATGCCAACGACTGCGCGGTGCGCGTGCTGCAGGCGGCCACCGGCCGTTCGCGCTTCATCTCGTTCATCGGCTCCTATCACGGAAATCTCTCCGGCTCGATGGGCATCAGCGGCCATACCGCCATGACCCACACGCTACCCCGGCCGGGCGTGCTTCTGCTGCCCTATCCCGATCCGTACCGCCCGAATTTCAGCAGCGAGGACGTGTTTACCCTGCTCGACTACCAGTTCGAGACCACCTGCCCGCCGCATCAGGTCGCGGCGGTGTTCATCGAGCCGTTGATGTCGGATGGCGGGCTGATCGTGCCGCCGCCTGGCTTTCTCAAGGCATTGCAGGAGCGTTGCCGCAGGCACGACATCAAGATTGTCGTCGACGAGGTCAAGGTCGGGCTCGCTCGCAGCGGCATGATGCACTGCTTCCAGCATGAAGGACTGACGCCGGACCTCGTCGTCTTCGGCAAAGGCATCGGCGGTGGCTTGCCGTTGTCGGCCGTGATCGGCCCTAAGGAGATCATGGACCATGCGCCGGCCTTCGCGCTGCAGACAACCGCCGGCAATCCGGTGGCGACATCGGCCGGCAACGCGGTGCTGAAGACGATCGAGACGGACGGCCTGGTCGAGCGCTCGGCGCGGATCGGCATGCTGTTTTCCGACGCGCTGCGAGCCCTTGCCGCCAGGCATGAGATCATCGGTGATGTGCGCGGGCGCGGCCTTGCCATCGGCGTCGACCTGGTCAAGGACCGCACGACACGTGAGCCGGTTGCGGCGGCGACCACGGCCAAGATCATCTATCGCGGCTATGAGCTGGGTGCAGCCTTCACCTATGTCGGGTTGAAGGCCAATGTGCTGGAGTTCATGCCACCGCTGACGCTGACGGAAGACGAAGTGGCGGAGGGCGTGGCGATCGTCGACCAGGCGATCGCCGACGTCAACGCCGGCGAGGTCTCGGACGCGGACGTCGCCTCCTTCATGATGTGGTGAACAGAAAGGCGCAGCCACGGCTGCGGCAGAAATTGCCTAGAGCAGTTCACCGTTTCACGGAAACGGCGACCCGCTCTAACTCCTTGTTTTTACGCAATTCCGGACGGAAAAGCGTTTCACACTTTTCCTGAGATTGCTCGAGGCAGCCCCGACTGATTGTTACGCAGCAACTATTCCGCGATACGCACGATCAGCTTGCCGAAATTCCTGCCTTCGAGAAGGCCAAGAAAGGCCTGTGGCGCATTTTCGATGCCATCCACGATATCTTCCCTGTATCGAACCCGGCCGGATGCTATCCAGTCGGCCATCTCGCGGTAGAAGGCCGGGCGCTGGTCGACAAATTCGCGCTGGATGAAACCTCTGATCGTCAGGCTGCGGTGCAGCACTTGCTGCATCAATGTCGGCAACCGGTCGGTGCCGGCATCCGCGATGACGTTGTACTGCGCGATCAGCCCGCAGACCGGCACACGCGCAAACTCGTTCAGCAGCGGAAACACCGCGTCCCAGACAGGACCGCCGACATTCTCGAAATAGATGTCGATGCCGCCGGGGCAAGCTGCCTTCAACTGCTCGGCAAAATCGTCGGCCCGGTGATCGACGACCGCGTCAAAGCCCAGCTCGTCTCGCACGAAGGCGCACTTTTCGGCACCGCCGGCAATGCCGACGGCACGCGCTCCCTTGATGCGCGCGATCTGGCCGACGGCCGACCCGACCGCACCGCTGGCGGCCGCCACGACGACCGTTTCCCCAGGCTTCGGCTGTCCGATGGTGAGCAGACCGGCATAGGCCGTGAAGCCCGGCATTCCGAACACACCCAGTGCGGTCGTGATGGGCGCCGCCGCGGGATCGAGCTTGCGCAGCCCGACACCGTCGGACAGGGCGAAACTCTGCCATCCGGAGTGGGACAGGACGATGTCGCCTTCAGCGAAGTCGGCGTGGCGGGACCTAACGACGCGCGCAACGGTACCGCCTTCCATCACGCCGTCGACATCGACCGGCTTGGCATAGGATTTCGTGGCGTTCATGCGCCCGCGCATATAGGGATCGAGCGACAGATAAAGGATCTGCAGCAGCAATTCACCCTCTCCCGGCTGGTCAAGGTCGACCGTCTCGATGCGGAAATGATCCGGCTTCGGCCGGCCTTGCGGTCGCGCCGCGAGCACGATGCGGGTGTTGGACTGGATTGACATGGAGACCTCTCCGCGAAGGATGTTCTACTCGAAAAACCGGTTGGGCGGCCGCTTCAGGCCGAGATTCTCGCGCAGTGTCGACCCCTCATATTGCCGCCTGAAGATGCCTCGCCGTTGCAATTCCGGCACCACTTTCTCGGCAAAATCATCGAGCCCTGCCGGCAGGTAGGGAAACATGATGTTGAACCCGTCGGAGCCCTCGGCAACCAGCCATTCCTCCATTTCGTCGGCGATTGTTTCAGGCGTGCCGACAAAAGCAAGGCCGGAATAGCCGCCCAGCCTTTGCGCAAGCTGCCTGACGGTCAGGTTCTCCTGGCGCGCCAGCTCGATGACGCGCTCGCGGCCGCTCTTGCTGGCATTGGTTTCGGGAATCTCCGGCAAGGGCGCGTCGGGATCAAAACCGGACGCATCATGTCCGATCGCGATCGACAGCGAGGCGATGCCGCTCTCGTAATAGACGAGGCTGTCGAGCTTCGCCCGCCTGGCCTGCGCGTCCTCGACGCTGTCGCCGACAACGACAAAGGCGCCGGGCAGGATCTTGATATCGTCACGCGATCGGCCAAGCCTCTCCGCACGGCCTTTGACATCGGCGAAGAAGCGCTGCCCCGCCGCGAGATCGGCATGGGCGGCGAAAATGACCTCCGCTGTCTCCGCCGCCAGCTGGCGTCCTGCCTCCGACGCACCGGCCTGGACGACGACCGGCCAGCCCTGGATTGGCCGGGCAATGTTGAGCGGCCCACGCACCGAGAGATGTTCGCCCTTATGGTCGAGCACATGCAGCCTGGCCGGGTCGAAATAGAACCCGCTTTCGGCGTCGCGGATGAAGGCATCGTCGGCGAAGCTGTCCCACAGGCCGGTGACGACATCATAGAATTCCCGCGCCCGCCGGTAACGCTCGTCATGCTCGACATGCTCGTCGAGGCCGAAGTTCAGCGCCGCGTCAGGGTTGGACGTGGTGACGATGTTCCAGCCGGCGCGTCCGCCGCTGATATGGTCCAGCGAGGCGAAGCGGCGGGCAACATGATAGGGCGCGTCGAACGTCGTCGATGCGGTAGCGACCAGCCCGATATGGTCGGTGACGGCGGCCAGCGCCGACAGCAGCGTGAACGGCTCGAACGACGTGACAGTGTGGCTGCGCCGCAGCGCCTCGATCGGCATGTTGAGAACGGCCAGATGGTCGGCCATGAAGAACGCGTCGAATTTCGCCGCCTCCAGCGTCTGGGCGAAGCGTTTCAGATGCGCGAAATTGAAATTGGCATCGGGATAGGCGCCCGGGTAACGCCAGGCGCCGGTGTGCAGACTAACGGGGCGCATGAAGGCGCCGAGGCGCAATTGTTTTCGTGTCATGTGGCGGATATCTCGGACGTTGGAGATTGAACAAATCTCGACGAGGATCGACCTCCATCAAGGCACGGGGAAGGTATTGCGTTCCCCCGCCACGCGCTTCCGCAGCATTCGCTTCCCCGCCGCCAGCGCAAAATGGCACAGCGCTCCGCCGGCGAGCTTTATGGGCTCAGTGTCGCTGCGACCGGCGCAGATATGTCTCCAGCCAGAGGCTGTAGCGTGAGCCGCCGAAGCACAGCACGAAATAGATCAGCGCAGCGAACAGATAGGCCTCGTCGTAGTAGCCGAGCCACTGCGGATCGGCCGCCGAGGATCGGGCCGCATTGAGCAGGTCGAAAATGCCGATGACGGCAAGCAGCGATGTCGCCAGCAGGAAGCCGATCGCCAGATTGACCATGCCGGGAATGACCAGACGCAGCGCCTGCGGCAGGACAACGAGCTGCATCGTGCGCCAATAGCCGAGGCCAAGTGCGGTCGCGGCTTCGTGCTGGCCCGCCGGGATCGCCTGGAGGCCGGCGCGAACGACTTCGGCGACATAGGCCGACCAGAACAGCGTGATCATGATCATCGCCCGGACATTCTTGTCGATCAGCTGGCCATTCGGGATGGCCATTGGCAGGATGAGCATCGCCACATAGAGGATGGCCACCATCGGCGTGCCACGCATAAGTTCGATAAAGGCGATCGCAAGCGTGCGCAGCCCGCCCATGCCGGAACGCCGCGCCAGGGCAAGCAGGATCGCCAGCGGCGTCGCCAGTCCAAAGCAGACCGACCATACGAACAGCGTCACGGCCAGCCCGCCCCACTGGTTCGATGGGACGGCGGGAGGCACCAGCGTGCCGGACATCAAGATCCAGCTGGCGACGACGACGACAGGCCAGGCGACGAGCAATCCCTTGCGCCAAAATCGCGGCTGAGCGGTGATGACGAGGAGCCCCAGCAGCAGCACCATGACGACGAGCGGGCGCCATTGCAGCGCCGGCGGATAGAAGGCGAACAGGATGAAGCGGAATTTCGCCCCCACGAACGCCCAGCATGCGCCGTTGGCGAGTGCACAGTCGGCTGAGGTTCCGGTCCATGTCGCGTCGAATACGCCCCAGCGCAGCAGTGGCGGTACGATCCAGCCCAGCAACGCCACCGTAACCAGGGTGATGACTGAATTGAGCGGGGTGCCGAAAAGCCCGATCTTCAACGTCCGCAGCGTTGCCGACGATCGCCACGGTCGTAGGTAAACAGCGTCGGAGATGCTCATGTCCTCGCAATTCCTCTGAGAGCGACACGCCGGTTGTAGTGGTTCATGGCGGCCGATACGGACAGGTTGATCGCCAGATAGATGCCTATCAGCAGTGTCAGCGCTTCCAGCGACTGCCCGGTCGTGTTGGCGGTGGTGTTGATGATGCTGACGAGATCAGGGTAGCCGATGGCAACCGCAAGGCTGGAATCCTTGGTCAGGTCCAGGTAGCTGGACGTTGTCAGCGGCGTGATGACGCGCAAGGCCTGCGGCAGCACGACGAGCCGCATGATCTGGCCGCTGTGCAGGCCAAGCGCCCGGGACGCTTCCCATTGGCCACGGTCGACCGACTGGATGCCGGCTCGCACGATCTCGGCGATTGCCGCCGAAAACTTGACCACCAGGCCCGTCAACAGTGCCGTGAATTCCGGCGTCAGATTGTAGCCGCCGCGAATGTTGAAGCCAGCCAGCGCCGGTATCTCCCAGCTCGCACCGGCTCCGGTTAGAGGAAAGGTCAGCACAACGCCAGCCAGCAGCCCCGCGGTTGCGATGCCCAGCCGCCTGGCAGGCAAGCTGCCCTCGCGCCGCGCCCTCCAAAGGAAAGCCATATAGGCCAAGGCGAGGCCGACAAGCAGCCAGAGCGTCGGCGCCGACACACTATGAAAGGCGAGCCCAGGAACGAACACGCCCCGGTTGGTGAGGAAGAAACTGCCGAAGACCGAGAGCGCCTGGCGTGGCGAGGGAAACGATTTTGCCAGCGAAATCCAGAAGAACAGCTGAAGCAGAAGCGGCGTGTTGCGGACGATCTCGACATACCAGCGCACGAGCGCGGCCAGCAACAGATTGCCTGAGAGGCCGGCAACACCGAGAGCAACGCCGAGGATCGTGGCGAGCAGACATCCAAGCGCTGCCACCGTCAGCGTGTTCAGAAGACCGGCCAGGATCGCGCGCGCATAGGGGTCGCCCGCCCTGAAGGCGATCGGCGCCTCGCCGATCTCGAAATTCGCCGGCCTGCCGAGGAAGTCGAACCCCGGCGTGATGCCGATACGCGCCATGGTCGCGGCGGTGTTGTGGCCGAGCAGCCAGAACAGGGCGATGACAGCCGCGATCACCGCGATCTGGGTCAGCGGCCAGTCGCCCCACCACCTGGACAACTTGCGTAACATGCCGGGTCCGTCTGGACCCGGCACGGTTTCGTCCGTCAATGACATTGGCTGAAGGGTCTCAGCGGAACGGCGGTGAGTACAGCAGACCACCGTTGGTCCACAGGCTGTTGTAGCCGCGCTCCCAACCGAGCGGTTTCAGGTTCCGGTCATAGATTTCGCCGTAATTGCCGACGGTCTTGACGATATTATAGGCCCACTTCGGATCGAGGCCGATCGCCTGGGCGAGCGACGGGTCGACGCCGAGAAAGCGCTGGATGGCCGGATCCGGCGATTTCAGGAACTCGTCGACATTCTTGCTGGTGATGCCCCATTCCTCGGCCTGGATGGTTGCGTTGACCGTCCAGTTGACGATTTCGAGCCAGCGGTCGTCGCCACCGGCGATTGCCGGTGCGAGCGGCTCCTTCGACAGCCGCTCGGGCAGGATAATGTAGTCATCGGGCTTCTTCAGCTGGGTGCGCTTGCCAACGAGATCGGACGAGTCCTGCGTGATGGCGTCGACGCGCCCTGTCTCCAGCGCGTTGATGAATTCGCCGGTATCCTCGATCGTCACCGGTGTGAACTTCTTGCCGGTCTTGCGGAAGAAATCGGCGATGTTCAACTCGCCGGTCGTACCGCTCTGAACGCCGATCGTGGCACCGTCCAGGTCGGCAGCCTTGGTGACGCCGAGGTCCTTGCGCACAAGGATGCCCTGGCCGTCGTAGAAAACCGTCGGACCGAAATGGAAGCCGAGCTGGAAGGCACGCGTGATCGTTACCGTCACGCCCGACAGCAGAATGTCGAACTCGCCGGCCTGGAGCGCCGGCAGGCGCTGCTGCGGCGAAGAGTTGGTGAACTCCACCTTGTCCGGGTCGCCAAAGACAGTGATCGCCAAGGCGCGTCCATAGTCGGCGAAGAAGCCTTGCCAGCGACCGTTGCTGTCCGGCGAGAAGAAACCGGGTGTCGTGCCGACGCCGACCTTGATGGAGCCGCGCTCCTTGATCTTGTCGAGCGTCGGGCCTGCATAGGTCGCGGTCGAAAACAATCCCGCCGCCACCACCAGCGTCGTCGCCAGTGCCGTCCTCCAACCGGCGCCAAGCCGCATTGCAATCGTCATGTCAGTCAACTCCTGAGGTTCATTGTTGTCAGCCGATCGCGGAACGTCCCCCGCTCTGTTCGACTGCCCCGAAGTTAACTCTATAATTTTTGTATACTAAGGAACGGCAATCCATTTTTTTGCCTGTCCGGAAAGCAGATTGCTTCGAAAATGCACATTGGCGGCGAATGCGAACCGCGCTGTTCCCGAATGGATTGCTTATGCGAAGGATGTGTTCGCACCGCTGAAGATGGAGATCGCGCGGCAAAAAATGGCCGGGCTCGAATACGGCCCGGCCAAAAAGAAGGTCAAAACCTTCAGAGGGGAACACCGTTCGGCGAAATGGGAGGAAACCGCCGAACGATTTTACCTTTTTGAGCTTATTTCCAAGCCTTTGCGACAAATGGCATTCCAAAAACATCCCAAACGGCAAAAATTCGTGCTACGCGACCGTTACGAACCCGCCGTTCCGATCTCAAGAATATCGGCATAGTGGCGGCGCGCCACGTCGGGATGGGAACGCAGCCGGCTTTTGAGCACATTGGTGCCGACATCGCGGAACAATGGGTTGTCGGGATCGCTTGCCGGACCGCGCGCCTGCGCCGCCAGTTCCTCGGAAAGGCCGAGAAGCGGGATGGTCGCATCGAGCCGCGCGCTGAAGAAGAACGGGACGGAAATCCGCTCGACGCCGGCAGGCGGCGTCACGACGCGGTGCACGGTGGCCCGCAGATATCCATTCGATGCCAGTTCGAGCAGTTCGCCGATGTTGACGACCAGCGTTCCCGCCAGCGGATCCACATTCACCCAGCTTCCGTCATATTCGACCTGCAGCCCCTTGTTGTCGTCCTGCAGCAGCAGTGTCAGGAAACCGCCATCCTTGTGCGCGCCGACGCCCTGGTCGCCTTCTGTCGCGTCACGGCCGGGATAACGCACGATCTTCATGCGATGGTTGGGCGAGTCCCGGTAGATCGCGTCGAAAGCGTCCTCGGGCTGATCGAGCGATAGTGCGAAGGCTTTCAACAGCCGAATCGCCACCGCGGTCGCATTGGCCTGCCATGCAAGCAGTGCCGGCTTGAGTTCCGGCAATGCCGACGGCCATTGGTTGGGTCCTTGCAACCTTGTCCATGGTGCAATTCCAGGTCCCTGCGCTATGGGCTGGCGCTCGACGCCTAAATCGAGTTGCTCACGCCAATCGGCCGCGCCCCTGGTCAGTTCGCCGCCGGCGCGGGTGTAGCCGCGGAACTGCTGGGATTTGACCATTTCGATCGCCAGCTTGTCGGCCTCCGGCAGCGCGAAGAACCGGCGCGAGGCATCGAGCACGTCGTCGATCTCCGAGGCGGAAATTCCGTGGCCGCTGAGGTAGAAGAAGCCAACGTCTCGCGCCGCCGTGCGCAGGTCCAGGAGAAAGGTACGATATTCGGAGGCACCTTGTTCGAGACGGCTCAGATCGAGCACCGGCACAATTCTGGGCATGGTCAGGTTCCTTCTTTTTTCTGCTTTGGATCTTGCATGAAGCTCCCCCACAGAAGCGCGAAGCTGGAAATGATCGCTCCGGCCCACAACAGTTCGGGCGAATAGCGCCGGATGCCGAGGAAATGCCAAGTCTTGCACAACGACATGGCTAGCGAGCAGCGGTCAGACGTCTGCAGCAGACATGGCAGGGTGCGCTCGATTGGAAATCCGGTGTTCCACATGACCTGTGCGTAGACGATCGCCCACCAGACGAGAGCAATGAGCGTCAGGACAATTCCCGCCGCTTCCAGCCAGCGCGGCGAAAACAGTTTTCTGACCGATGCCGACGTATTTTCGGTCATGCCGAGAACCCGAGAATCTCGAGGATGTGCTGGCGTTGGGCTACGATGCGCGGATCGTCACGCCGACGGGGGTAGGGCAGATCGACCGCGACCTCGGCCTTGATGCATGCCGGGCGCTCGGTCAGCACGATGACGCGCCCGGACAACAGCAGCGCCTCTTCGACATCGTGGGTGACCAGAATGACCGTGTATCCGGCCTGCCGCCAGAGCGCCAAAAGCTCCTCCTGCATGGTCAGCCGGGTGAGTGAGTCCAGCCGGCCCAGCGGCTCATCGAGCAACAGCAGGCGCGGGTCGTTGATCAGGGCACGCGCCAGCGCGGCGCGTTGCGCCATGCCGCCGGACAGCTGGTGCGGAAAGGCGGAGGCGAAAGCCTCGAGCTTGACCAGGCGAAGCGCACCATCGATCCGCTTCTGACTGCCGGCCAGAACGCCGCGCGCTTCAGGCCCGATGGCGACATTGTCGCGAACGGTCCGCCACGGAAACAGCGTCGGGTCCTGAAATACCAGGACGCGCGACGGATCCGGTCTGGTGACGATTGTCCCGTTTGCCAGCACCTCACCGCTGCTTGGCCGTTCCAGCCCTGCCGCCAGCCGCAGCAGGGTCGACTTGCCGCAGCCGGACGGACCGAGCAGCGCCACGAACTCGCCTGGCGCCACGGCCAGGTCGATCTGGCGCAGCACCGGCAAGGGTTGCCCATCCAGATCGTACTGATGCGAGACGCCGTGAAAGTCGACGGAAAGACCGGCAGAGTTATCGACCGCGACGCGAGTGGTGCCGAAGGCTACCATTGTACGACACCCTTCTGCCAACCGAGCAGCCGGTCGCGCGCGACGAACAGCAGCTTGACCAGACCCGAGCAGAGCAATGCCATGACGATCAGCATCGCGTAGACGTTGGCGTAGGCCGAATAGGCCGTCTGGAACTGCAGATACCAGCCCAGACCGTATTTCGCGCCGAGCATTTCGGCGACCACCAGCACGGCAAAGGAATAATACAGCCCCATGAACAGCCCGACGAAGACATGCGGCAGAGCGGCCGGTATCGCCACGCGAAGAACCAGATAGCGGCTGCTGGCGCCAAGCGTACGCGCCACGTCGTAGAAGGAGCGGTTGACCGAGTTGACGCCCGACGCGGTCAGGATCGCGACCGGTATGCCGGATGCAAGCGCGACCAGGAACAGGCTGGCCTGGAACGTCGTCGGGAACAGGAAGAAGGTTGCCGGGATCCAGGCGCTCGCCGGCACGGGGCCGATCAGCTTCAGCACCGGCATGCCCCAATAGGCGAAGTTTTTGGACCAGCCTAGCGCCACGCCGCCGATGAAGCCGACAATGATGCCGCTGAAGAAGCCGATGGTCCACAGCCGCGCGGTGTAAGCGATGCAGATGAGGATGCGTTGCCAGTCGACGATATAGACATGCAGGAGGCCGTGCGGCGGCGTGAAGAATGGTTTCGGCATCCAGCCGAGCTTGGCGGTGATCAACTCCCAGACCGCGAACCAAAGGCCCAGCACAATCAGCCATGGACCGTAGTGCATCAGCCCGCGGCCAAATCCGCCAAGCTTTTCGACGCTGAATGCAAGACCGGCCAGGATCATCGCTCCGGCGACCAGCAGGGCGACGAAGACATCGCGGCTACCCCACGGAACGACATCGGGGAAGGCAATCGTGACAACGGCAGCGAGCAGCCAAGCCGAGGCGGCATAGAGCCCGTGCTTCCACACGGGCCCGGCAGAAGCGGAAGAAACACTCTTTTCGCCTGCGTCCTCGTCGATCGCTGCGCTCATCACCGCAACCGTCAGGCCAGAATGTCGACCGTCACCCGCTGCGCGAGTTCCGCCGGGTCGGTGGTGGGATCGAGCACCTTGATCAGCGACAGATCAGCGGCCGCATGCTTCACCTGATCCTGCAGGTCCTTGCCGACCGGATGGTTGTGCAACACCCATGACGCAATCTCGTCGCGGATATCTTCAAAGGGGAAGCCCGGGTTGAGATTGTCGACGAACCACTTTGCCACCTCATCTGGATGCGCCGCGGCATATTCGTGGATCTCGATGTCGGCCTCGGCCAACCGCCGGATGGCATCCTTGTTGGCATCCAGGAAAGCCGAATTGACGCCAAGCACACAGCAGACTGCACCTTCGAACGAGCCGGTTTGCGTGTTGGCGACTTCCACAAGGTCGAACTTCTTCTTGTGGGAATAGGCCCACGGATCGAGATGCGCCAGCGCATCGGCCTGACCCTTACCAACCGTTTCGCCGACCAGATCGAACGGCACGTTGAGCCAGTTCACATCATTTTCGGGATCGAGGCCTGCCTTGGCCAGCGCAACCTGGAAGGAGTGCTTTGGCGGGCTGGCGACGTCGTAGGAGACGATGGTCTTGCCCTTCAGACCTTCGAGCGTGGTGACGCCGGAGGCCTTGGACGCCAGCAGCCTTGTACAGCCGCCATGTGAGCCGACGAACAGCTTGACGTCCAGCCCCTGCTCCAGCGGCTTGACCCAGTCATAGAGCAAGCCGGCGCCGGCATCCGTCTTGTTGGTGGCGATCGACTGGATCAGCGTCTGGCCGCTGGCACCTTGATAGTAGAGTTCGATGTCGAGATCATGCCTGGCATAGATGCCCTTCGAAAGGGCGAAGGCGATCGGCGAATGGCAGGCCGCGAACTCGGTCCATGATAACCGCACCTTGGTCGCATTGCCGGCTATGGCGTAGCTGGTCGGCCTGGCGAGCAGGGCCACAGCCGCGGCGCCAACACCGAGTGTGCCGGCGGCGCGCAACACGCCGCGCCGCGAGATCTTCGATGTTGCCCCGATTTTCCTGCTGGAAGTCATTGTACCCTCCTGTGACCGGATCGATGTGGAGCCGACGATTTGTTCGTCAGCAGAAATGCCTCAGGCGGCCTTCAATTCGCGATCGCCGACGGCCTGATCGAGCGCCTGTTCAAGATCGCGAATGATGTCGTCGGGATGCTCGATGCCGACGGAAAGCCTGACATAGCCGGGCGTCACGCCGGTCGCGAGCTGCTCTTCCGGCGAAAGCTGCGAGTGGGTCGTGGTCGATGGATGGATAGCCAGCGAGCGCGCATCGCCGATGTTGGCGACGTGATAGAGCAGCTTCAACCCGTTGATGAAGGAACGTCCAGCCTCGCGGCCATCCTTGAGTTCGAACCCGACCAACGCGCCGTAGCTGCCCTGACGGAAATAGGCGTCGGCCCGGCGCTTGCTCTCGCCGCTTTGGTAGCGTGGGAAGATGACGTTGCTTACCTTTGGATGACCGCGCAGAAACTCCGCCACTTTGATGGCGTTCTCATTGTGTTGACGGATGCGCAAGGGCAGCGTCTCCAGGCCCTGCAGCAGCTGGAAGGCATTGAACGGGCTGATCGCGGCACCGACGTCGCGCAGAAGCACGGTGCGGATGCGCAGTACATACGCCACCGGTCCAAGCGCTTTGGCCGCCTCAACCCAAACCTTGCCGTGATAGCTTGGATCGGGCTGGTTCAGCGTCGGGAAGCGTTCGGCATGGTCTTCCCATGGGAAGTTGCCGCCATCGATGACGATGCCGCCGATCGAGGTTCCGTGGCCGCCAATGTATTTCGTCGCCGAATAGATCACGACCGCCGCGCCATGGTCGAACGGCCTGATGATCAGTGGTGCGGCTGTGTTGTCGATAATCAACGGCACGCCGAGCGACCGACCGATGTCGGCGACCTCTTTGATCGGGAAGACTTGCAGCTTCGGATTGGGCAGCGATTCCGCATAGTAGGCGCGTGTCCGCGCATCGGTGGCACGGCGGAAATTCTCAGGGTCGGACGGATCGACGAACCGTACTTCCACGCCCAGGTGCTTCAGGGTCGCGGCAAAAAGGGCCCAGGTGCCGCCATAGAGATCGGTGGCGGAGACGATGTTGTCGCCGGCGCCGGCAAGGTTCAGCACCGAATAGGCTGAGGCCGCCTGGCCGGAGGACACAAGAAGGGCAGCAGCACCCCCTTCCAGCGCCGCGATGCGGGTCTCCAGCGCATCCTGCGTCGGGTTCGAGACGCGCGTGTAGATATGGCCGATCTCATCGAGGGCGAACAGCCGGTCGGCATGGCCGGTGTCCTGGAACTGGTAAGACGTGGTCTGGTAAATAGGTACGGCAACGGCGCCGGTGGCGGGATCGGCGCGCCAGGAGCCGCCGTGAAGGGCAAGGGTCTCGGGAGAAAGATTTTCCAGGGTCATTTATCGTTCCTTCCTGATGGTTGTGGCGGTCAAGCGACCGGGACAGCTTCGGCGCGTGCCTGGGCGGCCAGCAGATCGGCGTGATGGCGCCGCGCGACGTCGGGATGCGAGCGCAACCGGCTCTTCAGCGCGTTTTGCCCGGAATTGCGGTAGAGCGGATTCTGCGGATCGCGGGTGACCCCGTTCGCCTGCGCCTTCAGGTGCGGCGCCAGATCCAGGAGCGGAATCTCGGCATCGAACGGAGCGCCGAGGAAGAAGGCGACCGACAGCCGGTCGGTGCCGGCTGGCGGCGTTACGACCCGGTGCACGGTGGCCTTCAGGTAGCCATCGGTCGCCATTTCCAGCAGTTCGCCGATGTTGACGACAAAGGTGCCGGCGCGCGGCTCGGCGTCGATCCAATCGCCATCGGCGCTTTCGACCTGCAGCCCCTTCTGCCTTTCCTGCAGCAGGAGCGTCAGGAAGCCGCTGTCCTTGTGCGCACCGACGCCTTGCTCGCTTTCGGTCGCGTCACGGCCGGGATAGCGGATGATCTTGATGAGGTGGTTCGGCGTGCCGGCATAAATGGCTTCGAAAGCACCCTCATCCTGCTCCAGGACAACGGCAAAGGCTTTCAGCAGGCGCGTCGAAAGATCGGTGAGGCGATCCTGCCACTCCAGCAGAAGCGGCTTCAGCTCGGGCAAGGCGGTCGGCCATTGGTTTGGTCCCTGCAGGCGCGTCCAGGCCGGCAGCGAGGCATTGCGCGGCAGCGCCGGTGCCTCCGAGCCGATGTCGACCTGCTCGCGCCAGTCCCTCTGGCCTTTCGTCAGTTCCTGTCCAATCCGGTTATAGCCGCGGAAATGCGGCGAGTTGACCATCTCTATCTGGAGCTTGTCCTTGTCCGGCAAGGCAAAGAAACGTCGTGACGCGCCAAGCACATCGTCAATCAGCGATTGTGCGATGCCATGTCCGGTCAGGTAAAAAAAGCCAACATCGCGTGCAGCGCGCCGCAGTCCCTCGATGAATTCTTTGCGAGATGCCGGATCGGCTTCATAGCGGGAAAAATCCAGCACCGGAATCGTTTGTTTGCCAGCAGAACTGCTCATTTCGACCTCTTGTTTGGTGATCGAAGCGTCGCACCGCAGGCGATGGAAACAAAGAAAACGCCATCCCTTTCGGTGGCAGGTGGGGAAATTCCAGTATCGCTCGGGCAAGACGGACAGCGCGTTTTTGTTAATTCTACAAGATTGGTAGATTTTGCCCTGCGACCGGTATCACGCCTCTATTCCGCGGCGGCCCGGTCGATCTGGCTGCGGCTCCGCTCCCAGGACAGGCCTGGGACCGCCGCCAGCAACGCACGCGCATAGTCGGATCCGGGACGTGTCAAAACCTGTTCGGCGGGACCGTCCTCGACGATCTTGCCGCTCTGCATGACGACGATGCGGTCGGCGATCGCCGAGGCGACACGAAGATCGTGCGTGATGAACAGCATCGACAGGCCAAGATCGCGTTTGATTTCCGCCAGAAGGTCGAGAATCTGCGCCTGTATCGAGACATCCAGGGCCGAGACCGGTTCGTCGGCGACGAGCAGGTCGGGCTCAAGCATGAGTGCTCGCGCCAGGCCAATACGCTGCCTTTGGCCGCCTGAAAAGGCATGCGGGAAACGATCGGCCGCACCGGGGTCAAGTCCGACGCGGACAAGGAGGCGGGACATGCTCTCCTCCGCCCTCTCGCGTGAAAGGCCGTTGACTATGGCGGCTTCGGTAAGGATGCGGCGGACGCGATGGCGCGGATTGAGGGAGGCGAACGGATCCTGAAACACCATCTGGATACGCGGACGTAAAGTGCGCTCCCGTGTCGTGCCGGCGAGATCGCCACCGTCGAAGTTCAGGCTGCCTTCATCCCAGTCGGCCAGTCCGACGACGCATTGGCCGAGCGTCGTCTTGCCCGAACCGGATTCACCGACGAGGGCAACCGTCTCGCCGCGCCCAATCGTCAAATTGACACCGTCCAGCGCCCTGGTGGCGGAGGCCTGCCGCCGCCAAGGGGCGCGGCGATCACGATAGGTCTTGCTCAGCCCGCGGACAACGAGAAACGGATCCCCTGCGTCCCGTCTTTGAATTGCACTGGTATGAAGAACCGGAACGGCTTCGATCAGGCGGCGTGTGTAGGGCTGCGATGGCGCTTCGAGGACGTCGTCTGCTCTGCCGCTCTCAATCACCCGGCCCTCCTTCATCACCATGACGCGATCGGCGATATCGGCGACCACGCCGATATCATGGGTGATGAACAGAACGGCGAGGCCTAGCCTTTCGCGGATTTCGAGGATCAGCCGCAGGATTTCCGCTTGCGTCGTGACGTCGAGCGCGGTGGTGGGTTCATCGGCGATCAGCAGGTCCGGATCGTTGGCGATCGCCATGGCGATCATCACCCGTTGCCGCTGTCCGCCCGAGAGCTGGTGCGGGTAGCGGTGAATGATCGTCTCGGGATCCGGAAGCCTGGTTGCCCGCGCCAGTTCCAGCACGCGAGCGGTGCGCGCCTTGCGGTCGCCGCCATCATGCGCGGCGAGCGCTTCCTCGATCTGGCGGCCGATGGTCAGCACCGGATTGAGCGCACTCATCGGTTCCTGGAAGATGAAGCCAATGCGCTTGCCGCGCAGCAGGCGGAACGAAGCCTCGCTGATCCCGGCAATGTCGCGGCCATCGAAACGGATCGTACCGGCGGCGATCCGGAGCTGCTTGGCAGGCAACAGGCCGGCAATGGCCGCGGCCAATACCGATTTGCCGGACCCGGATTCGCCGACCAGGCAGAGCACTTCGCCACGATCGATACGCAACGACACGTCTTCGACGGCCAATGCTCGATCGGCGTGCTCCGGCAAGGCGATGGAGAGACCCGCGATCTCGACCAGAGCCGTCATGCGCGCCCACCGCGATTGCTGTTGCGAGGGTTGAGCCAATGGTTCAGGCCGTCGCCGACGAGGTTCAGGGAAAGAACGGTGAGGAAGATCGCCAGGCCCGGAATGGTCGACAGCCACCAGTTGACGCGAAAGGCGGTCCTGCCGGTGCCGAGCAGATAGCCCCAGGAGACGAACTCGCGATTGCCCAGACCAAGGAAGCTGATGCCCGATTCGATCAGGATGACGGTCGCCGTCATCAACGAAGCGGCAACGATCACCGGCGACAGCACGTTGGGAAGGATGTGCCCCCAGATGATCCGGGCAGTCGACAGCCCGCCAACCCGTGCCGCCCGCACGAAGTCCTGGTTGACGAGGCTCAGCACCTCGGCCCGGACCAGCCGGGCGATCTGCGGCCAGCTGACGATTGCGATGGCCAGGATGATCGAAGCCAGCGAAGGCGCGACGATCGCAACGATGACGACCGTCAGCAGGAAGCTCGGGATGGTCTGGAAGAACTCGGTGAACCGCATGGCGACGTCGTCGACCCAGCCGCCGAAATAGCCGGCGACAGCACCTATCGCCGTGCCGAAGGCGACGGCGAGCAGCGTCACCGCCAGAGCGATCAGCAGCGTGACCTGCGCCCCGTGGGCGATGCCGGCCGCAAGATCACGGCCGAGCATGTCGGTGCCGAACAGATGACCCGGGCTGAAGGGCGGCAGGTTCGGGCGCGCAACCATGCGCCAGGGATCGCCCGGAAAGAGGATACCGGCGAAGATCGCCATCAGGAGGATCGCGATCAGGATCAGCGCGCCGGCGACGGCGCCCGGATGCCTGAGGAACGGGGTTCGCGGCAAGGCCATCGCCTCAAGCTCCCATTTCGATGCGCGGATCGGCGGCAACGTAGAGAAAATCCGCGGCCAGGTTGATGACGACCACGATTGTCGAGGTGATGAAGAAGATCGCCAGCAAGAGGTTGTAGTCCCGCTGCATGAGGGCATCGAAGGCGAGACGCCCGACGCCCGGCCAGGCGAACACCGTCTCGATCAGGATCGACCCGCCGATCAGTTGTCCGGCCTGCAAGGAGGCGAAGGTGATGATCGGCAGCAGCGCGTTCCTCAGCACATGCTGGCGCCAGATCAATCCCGGTTTCAGGCCCTTGGCCCTGGCGGTACGGACAAAATCGCGATCGAGCACGTCGAGCACCGAGGCGCGCGTCACGCGCATGTAGATGGCCATGTAGAACAGGCCGAGCGTCAGAGCCGGAAGAATGAGATGAACGGCGACATCCCCGATAAGCGAGAGATCCGACCCGCCCTCGCCTACCGTCTGCATGCCGTAGGACGGCAGCCAGTTCAGCCAGACCGAAAACAGCAGGATCGCCATCAGGCCGGTCCAGAACAGCGGCATGGCAAAGAACATCACCGAAATGCCGGTCAGCACGGTGTCGAGCAGACTGCCGGCGTGCCGGGCGGCGATAGACCCGAGCGCAATGCCGGTCCCCAACGCAAAGCCAAAGGCGGTCAATGTCAGAAGCAGTGTGGCCGGCAGCCTTTCCGCGATGATATCGATAACAGGACGCTGGTCGCGGTAGGATTGGCCGAAGTCGAGACGCGCCAGCGACTTGGTGTAGATCCACAATTGCTCGGGCACGGAGCGATCAAGCCCGAGATCGTGGCGCAGTTCCGCGACAAAGGCCGGGTCGGCCGCGCCCTGATCCCCGGCCAGGAGGGATGCCGCATCTCCCGGTGCGAGGCGCAGCAGCACGAAGTTGAGCACGATAACCCCAAACAGGATGAGAACCGCGCGGGCGGCCCGTCCCGTCAGGAAGCCAAGACGATCCATCCTACCCAGCCCGCCAGCTATTTCGCCAGCCAGACATCGGCGAAGTTTTCATCTGTGCCGAGACCGGTCGCGATCAGATTGTGAACCTTGGTTCGGTAGAGCGTCGGAAAGACGATGTCGTGCGTCCAGATCAGCGGCACGTCGGCGGAGATGATCTTCTGGGCTTGCGAATAGAGCGCCTTGCGCTTGTCGAAGTCGTTCTCATGGGCGGCGTCGGCCAGCAGTCTGTCGACCTCGGGGTTGGAATAGCCATGCACATTGCCGCCGGTCGTGCCCGCATTGTCGCCTTCGAGCGTGGTGTAGGCATAGCTGATGCCGATTGCCGGGTCGGGGGTGGTGTAGACAAAGTTTTCGGCAAGATCATAGTCGAAGGTGGTCAGCCGCTTGAACCAGCCCGGCACGTCGGTCGCCACGATGTTGACCTTGATGCCGACAGACGCCAGCGCCTCCCGGATATATTCCGCCTCGCGCTGCCACAGCTCGCCATAGGGCAGCGGAACGAACTGCAGTTCGAAGCGCACGCCGTTGGCGTCGGGCTTCAGGCCGGCCTCGTCGAGGATGGCGTTCGCCTTGGTCAGGTCGAATTCATATTTCGTTTCGACCGATGTGTCCTTGAACCGCGACAGGCGCGACAGCGGGCCGTTGGTCTCGTGGCCGAATCCACCAAAGATCGTGTCGATGATGAACTGGCGGTCGATCGCATGCGCGATCGCCCGGCGCACCCGCGCATCGTCGAGCGGCTTGTGGCGGTTGTTGAGGTGGATGTAGCCGACCGGTTGAAGAAATTCCCAGCCTGCCTCGGTCAGTTGCACGGCATCGAGCCCGGCCAACCGCGTGATGTCGAAGTTCTCGACGTCGCCTGCGCGCAGCACATCCACCTGACCGGTTTCGAAAGCGATGGCGCGGCTGTTGGCGTCAGGGATGACGTGGAAGAAGATGTCGTTCAGATGGGGCTTGCCGGCATCCCAATAGTCAGGGTTGCGGACAAGGTGGATGAAGGACCCCTTCTTCCACTCGGCGAATTTGAACGGCCCGGTGCCGATGAACTTGCTGTTTGCCTCGGCGGTGCGAAAGTCGCTCACCCCTTCATAGAGATGGGCCGGCAGCACGGCGGTGTTGTGGACGTAGATGAAGGCTGGGTACGGCGCCTTGAGCGTGAACACCACGGTGTGGTCGTCCGGCGTGGCGATGTCCTTCACCTCCGCCAGGTTGAGTCGCGAGCGGGCCTGAAGTGCCGGCAGAAACTTCTGGAAGCTGAACACCACGTCCTTGGCCGTGAACGGCTGGCCGTCATGCCATTTCACATCGCGGCGCAGGTTGAAGGTGTAGACGAGGCCGTCATCCGAAATCGACCAGCTTTGCGCCAGGCGCGGCAGCGGCTTCAGATCGGCCGAATAGGTCAACAGGCTCTCGTAGATCTTGTTGCCGACATAGGTCGTCGGCCCGAGACGGTTGACGCCGATATTGACCGTCGGCGGCTCAGGCTGGACGATCAGGTTGAGCGTCCCGCCCGCCTCCTGTGCCGCAAGTCCGGTCAGCGTCAGAAGCGTGGCTGCCAGAGACAGCACGATGGTTCGCAACAGGCGGGAGATCATCGTGAATTCACCTTGTCGAGTAATTGATCGCGGAGCCTGAGATGTCGCTCCGCAGGAGAGTGTGGCTCCACCGAATGACGCGGCCGATCTGCTTGCGAATTGCGGTGCGAATTGTGTACTAAGATTATAGACAAAAGGGGTTATGATAAGGGAACGTGCTTCATCGATTTCAGCAAGAGCGGATATTTTTCCCAATATCCGTGCTGAAATGAGAGCGAATTGCCCGATGGCGACCGGTCACGACTGGCTCGCCGGATCGCGCCATCTGGTTGTGATGTCGACGGCGAAGGTGCAGAACACGAACGATGCCGCGGCGAAGATCGTCGTCCCGATGACGACCGGAAAATCGCCTTCAAGCGCCGAGTTGATCGCCAGCCGGCCGACGCCGTCCAATCCGAAGATCGTCTCCGTGACGATCGCCCCACCCATGATGACGGCAAGCTCCAGGCCACCCAGCGTGATCACCGGATTGAGCGCGGCCTTCAACGCATGATCGTAATAGACCCGCCATTCCGGAACACCCTTGGCGCGCGCCGTCCTTATGTAGTCCTCGCCCAGAACCTCAAGCATGCTTGCGCGGATCAGCTGCTGGAAAATGCCGATCTCGGCAAGTGCCAGCGTCAGCCACGGCAGGGCCAGATGCCGGGCCCATTCGAACGGATCTTTCGTCAGCGGCACATAACCGCTGCTTGGAAACCAGAAGACCCCATAGTTGGAGAGCTGGAAGAACAGGAAATAGGAGATCAGGATGCCGGAGAGGAACGTCGGCACCGACAGGCTCGCATAGGCGAAGCCCGATATCAGCCTGTCCAGCCAGGAGCCCTGCCGGCGCGCGGCAATCACGCCAAGCAGGATCGACAGCGTCATCCAGATGACGACGGCACCAAGGGCGAGCGAAAGCGTCACCGGCACCTTGGACAGGATGAGGTCTGTCACCGGTGTCTGCTTGCGGAAGGAGTAGCCCAGCGCCGGCGGCCAGTGAGCGATCCCCATCGGCGCGCCCTGGATGTCGGGGCCGCGGTAGAGATAGTACCACAACTGCAGATACCATGGCTCGTTGAGCCGAAGCGCGTGCGCTATGGCATCGATCGCCTGCTGGCTGGCGTTGCGCGGCGCCAGCATGGCGGCCGGATTGCGGTAGGCTATGCGGGTGATGAAGAATGCAATCACCAGCACGATCAGCAGCGTCGAGAGCGCCCGGAAGATCAGCCTGCCTGTATGCCGGATCATGGCATCACCCGCTGCGGCGATGGGGATCGAGGACGTTGCGCAGGCCAGCGCTCAGCGTGTTGAAGCCGGCCACGGTCAGAAACAGCGCGATGCCGGGTCCGAGCAGGAACCATGGCTGCAACTGGTAGAGGGATGAGCGCTGCGCCTCGGCGATCATATTGCCCCAGCTCGGCTGCGGCGCCTGCACGCCGACGCCGAGGAAGGAGAGCGTCGCTTCGGCGATGATGTTGGTCGGCAGTTGTACCGCCCAGTAGACCAGGATGACCGGCGCGATGTTGGGCAGGATCTCGCGCATGATGATCCTGGCCTTCGAGGCGCCGATCGTCTGCGCGGCTTCCACCAGCGGGCTGCGGCGCAGGACAAACACCAGGCCGCGCGTCAGCCGGGCAAAGTAGGTCCAGGAAAACAGGGTTATGATCAGCACCACAACCAGGGAGGGCGCAACAAACGGCTTGCCATCGACGCCCCGGTTCAGCGACAGGAGGCTGAGCGCGGTGACGATGAACGGGAACGACAAAGCGACGTCCACCGCCTGCGAAATGACGCGGTCGACGCGACCGGCAAGAAATCCGCTGACGAGGCCGATGGCGGTGCCGATGATCATGGCAAGCGTGGTCGCCGGGATGGCGATGGCCAGCGATACGCGCGCGCCGTAGAGCGTTCTGACCAGCACGTCGCGGCCGTTGCCGTCGGCGCCAAGTGGAAATTCGAACGTGGGGCCAGTCGGCAGTCCCATCTCGGTCAACGCCGTATCGCGGAACTGCTCCGTCACCCCGTGCCCCAGCAGCCATGCGACCACTGGCGCCAGCAGCGCACCGGCGGTGACGAAGCCTATGATCAGCGCGCCGATGCGAAAGGACCGTTCGCGCAGCAGCGCTCGCACAAGCAGCGACCTGTAGGAATTCACCACCTCGCCGTGCCCCAGCAGGACGTGGTCCTGGACGGACGCCAGGGCACGGATCTCAGGCATGCGCGGCGATCCGCTCGGGAACCGGGTTGCGCCGCAGGACCTTGCCGGGGATCGCGTCTATCAGCCTGACCGTGTAGGGATGCCGGGGAGCGCCGAAGACACGGCCTGTCTCGCCGGCTTCCACGATGACGCCCTTCTCCAGCACGATGACGCGGTCGCACAGTTCCGACACGACGCCGAGATCATGCGAGATGAAGAGCAGCGACAGGCCTCGCTGCCGGCGAATGGTCTGCAGCAGCCTGATGATCTTCGCCTGCGTCGTGATGTCGAGTGCCGATACCGGCTCGTCGGCGACGATCAACGAGGGTTCGAGCGCGATGGCGCGCGCAATGGCGACACGCTGCCGCTGGCCACCTGAAAGCTGGGCCGGGAAACGATCCAGCACGTCGTCGGGAAGTTCCACGTCGCGCACCAGATCCTGCACGCGCCGGCGTATCGCCGCGGCGTCCAGTCTGGTGCCGATGATGAAGGGTTCCGCCAGAATGGACCGGATGCGCCGCCGCGGGTTGAGGCTTGCATAGGGGTCTTGAAAGATAACCTGTATGTCCGACCGCAATTGCCGGTCGATGGCGATGCCGCCGACACCCGGACGCGAATAGATACGCTCCCGCAGGGAGATGCTGCCCTCGTCCGGCCGGTCGAGCCCGGCGATCAGCCGGCCGATTGTCGACTTGCCGGAACCGGATTCGCCGACGAGGCCGACGATCTCGTTTTCGCGGACGGTGAACGAGATATCCGTGAGCACCGGCCTGATCAGACCGCCTGCGGCGGAGCGGCCTGCGAACGAACGCGCGATTGCCGAGACGGAGAGCAAATCGGGCATCGACGGCAGCGCCGGGAGTAGCGATGATCGCGCCGCGCGTGCAACAAGGCCGCCAAGCCGCGCCGCACCGAGCAACTCCCTGGTGTAAGCCTGGCGCGGTGCCCTGTAAATCAGCTCGGCCGGCGCCTGCTCCACGACGTGCCCCGCGCGCATCACCAGGACATCGTCGGCAATGTCCGAAACGACGGCCAGATCGTGGCTGACGAAGATCATTGCCGTGCCGTGGTCCTGCTGGATTCGTTTCAGCAGATCAAGGATCGACGCCTGCACGGTCACGTCGAGCGCCGTCGTCGGTTCGTCGGCGATGATCAGACCGGGATTGAGCGCGATCGCCGCTGCGATCATCACGCGCTGGCGCATGCCGCCCGAGAACTGCCTGGGATAGTCGTTCACGCGGGCCGAAGGGTCGGGGATGCCGACATCGGCCAGAAGATCGAGAACGCGCTGACGCAGCTCCCCGCGTCCCACCTTGCGGTGGGCGGTGATCGCTTCGGCGATCTGCTGGCCGATGGTCTTTAGCGGATGAAGGTTGCTGAGCGGGTCCTGGAAGATGAAGCCGATATCGGCGCCTCTCCGCCGGCGCAGGTCGCCGGCGGAGAGGCCCAGTATCTCATCGCCCTTGTGCAGCACGCTGCCGCGAACACTCGCCGCCGGTGGCAGAAGGCCGGTGGCGCCGAGCAGCGACACGCTCTTGCCCGAGCCCGATTCACCGACGATGGCAAGCGTCCTGCCCGACTCGACGGAAAACGAGACGCCATGCACCACGTCCACGCCGCCGAACGCGACGCGCAGATCGGCGACAGAGAAGATGGGCACGCGCGCCTCCTTTTGCCGGTCCGGCCTTGCTACTGCTTGAGAGCGATGTTGGTGATGTCGGCATTGACCGCCAGCGACGACCACACCCAGTTGGCGAGGCGATCGGAAGTGACCACGACCTTGCGCTTCTCGAACAACGGGATCCATGGCAGGTCGGCGGAGACGAGCTTGTCGGCCTTGGTCCAGATCGGCCCCGGATCGTCCGACGGATAAGCCTGCGCCGCTAGCTTGTTGAGTTCCGGATTGCTGTAGCAAATGGCGTGGACGTTGCCGGTGCCGCAAGGTGCCGCGTCCGAATTCAGCCAGCCGCCAAGCAGCATGCGCGTGCTCGGTCCCTGCCAGTCCGGGGAGAATGTGCCGCCGAGGGACACGTCCCAGCGGCTCTTCGGATCCTGGATGAAAGCGTACCACTGCGTCGGCGGGATCGGGATCAGGTTGAGCGTGATACCCGCTGCTTCCAGATCCTCCTTCAGCGTCACCGCAATCGCTTCGAACTGCGCGTTGCCGCGATAGATGGCGTCGAAGGCGATGCCGTTCGGATAGCCTGCCTCGGCAAGCAATTGCTTGGCCTTGGCCGGATCGCCCCTGTAGCTCTCGGTTGGGTACGGATCGAACTTCTCGAAACCAAGGATGGTCGAGGTGATGATCTGGGTGAGCGGCACAGCGCCGATCGAACCGGCCTGCGTCTGCGCCAGATGCTCGCGGTTCACCGCATAGGTCAGCGCCTGCCGGACCTTTAGCTTGCGCAGCGCCTCGGCCCCGTCGCTCTTGACCTCCGGCCGCTGGTTGAAGGTGATGAAGTTCGCCGATCCACTGTTCGTCACATGGATGTCGGGGCTCTTCTGCGACAGGAAGCGCTGGATCGTCGGAATGGGCGGGATGTCGAGATACAGCGACAGATCGGCCTCACCGGCGATGATCTTCTGGACGACGCTGTCCTCGCTGTTGGCGGTGAAATCGATGTCGATCTCATCGGCATAGGCCTTGCGCGCCTGGTCGGACTCCGGCTTGAAATTCTTTGCCTTCTTCAGAACCAGCTTCTGACCCTGCTCGTAGGTGTCGACATAGTAAGGGCCGCTGGACGGCAGGTTCTTGCGCGACTCCAGCGAGTCCGGGAAATATTTGGACGCGATCTCGGGCGCCACCGGCGACACGAAATTCATCGAAAGGATGTTGAGGAAGTCGTAGTTCTTGGTGTCCGACTTGATGACCAGCGTGTGCTCGTCGGGAGCCGAGACGCCGGCAATCTCATGCGTGTCGGTGAAAGCCTTGGTCGCAGCGAGATCGCCTGTCGGCACTTTCGCGAATTCCTTGCAATAGTCGACGAAGCCGGAGATCACGAGGTTGAAATAGTTGATGGCGGCGACCTGCTTGTTGGGATCGCAGAAGCGCTTGACGCCATAGACGAAATCACTGGCGACGATCTTGCGCTCGAGGCTGCCGGAGAAGAACACGTCGTCCTTCAAATGGAAGGTATATACCTTGCCGTCGTCGCTGATGTCCCAGGACTTGGCGAGATCCGGCACGAGCGTGGTGTCCTCCTTGAGGCCGGCTGGCGAGCCGGGATAGGTCACCAACTGGCGCGTTGTTGCGCGCAGGATTTCCCAGGAATCGATGCTGTAGCCGGTGAGTGGATCGAACGCATCGAGATCGGACTGGATCGAAGCAATCCGCAGGACCCCGCCATGTTTCAGATCCTCCGCTTGCGCTGATGAACCAAGAACAGAAATCGACAGAATGCCGCCTGCAATTCCCAATAATAACTTACGCGCAACATGTGTTGTCATTACTTCTCTCCGATTATAAATAATTCTTCAAAATACCATTGCATTTAGCGAGCATAATTTTGAGATAAAATTACCCATTTTTCAAACAGACTTTCAAAATACATTTTATGTTAGCTCCGCCTGTCAAAACATTGTTCCGGAATGAGGCAAGACCGGCGCCGTGAACAGCGTGTCGAGCGTTTCGACCGCAGCCCGGTCGAAGTCGCCGAGGCGCCCCGTCTGCGCGAGCTGCCACCACTTCACGCCGCCGAGATAGGCCGCCGAAACCGCGGCCACGTCCGTCACCACGGCGGCGGACAGATTGGTGCGCTCGGCTCCTTCTGGCGAGAGGCGCAGCCTGGTCGCGTTCTCGGGCAGGATGGCATCGGAGACTTCCAGCACGACGCTGCCCTGCCCGGCATAGGACCGGGCTGTTAGAGCCTTTTCAGCGTCCAGGAGCCGCAGCCATGTTTCGTCGCGCGCCGCCGAAACGCGAACGCTTCGAAAATCCTCGAACAGCCACGGCAGCAGATCGTCTGCGGGACGGCTCCAGAAGACGATGCGATGCGGCAGGTCGACCGCCAGCAGATGTGCGACCAGCGCGACATAGGCGGCCGGACTGTAGGCCACGATATCATCGACCACGATGGTGCGTTCCGAGCTGGTGAACCAGCTGTCGAGGCCGACAGGGTGATAGCGCACGAACCCGGTTTCCGAACCCTTGTCGCCGTGAACGGCGACGTAGTTAGGCGTGCCGCTGTGCGCCTGGCGCAACGCCTGAAAATCCCACCAATAGGCCGAGCGTGTGATGACGCCCGCGCGCGAAACAGGCTGACCCGCGTAGATGCGCGCCTGTATCGCCCAGGCATCGTCGCTGTCGATCAGCCGAATCTTGTCGGTGTACGTCAGCCCTGCCCGCAGGCGCGCGCGCTGGGTGTCGACTTCCAGGCTGACAGAAGTATTGGCGATCGCATAGCCAAAGTTGCCGTAGATGCGCGCGTCGGAGGCCCGCAAGGTGGCCGCCGCCTCGCCCTGCTCGCGCGCGGCGCGCAGCTGCGCCTTGAACAGCGCCGTGGCGGCGCCACGCCGCGTATGGGTGGGCAGCACGCCGACATGGGTGACCGCGGCCTGCGGCAACCAGGCGCCGCCGGGAACCGCGATCCGTCCCGAATAGGAGTCGGTTGTGCCAACGAGCGTCTCGCCGTCGAAGGCGCCCCAGGTGCGATCCGGCTCGAACAGTTTGTCGATCAGCGCGTCGTCGATCGGGCCGAGCGGCGGCAGGCCGACCATGGCCGTGCGGAAGGTGCGTGCTGCCTGCGCGAGTTCGGCCTTCCCGGTCAGCAGGCGCACATCCGATATCATGATGCCTTCCGCGTGGGCACGGCTTCAGGCTTGTGCGCTTCCGGCTGCGGCGGCTGCGCATAGGTTCGCGGTCTCGGCAGCGTTTCGGCCAGCAGATATGTGCCGACCTCGCGCGCCCGGTAGGAGACCGGATCGTGGACGGTATGGGTGCGCGCGTTGCGCCAATAGATGTCGAGGCCATATTTGTTGGCCGTCGAGCGCGCGCCCGTCGCTTCGAAGATGCGCGCCGTCACGTCGAGCACGACGTCGTTGGCGACGATCTTGCCCTGGTCGATGATCGTTGCGAGTTCGCCCCATTGCTGCGCCGTCACCGACGCTCCGGCATGCAGTGCCGCCTCGTAAAGCGCCGCGGCCTTGTCGGCGATTGCTATGCCCGCCGCAATGCCGGCGGATAGCCGGCCGAACAGCACCAGATGGTAGGGATCGTCGATCGCTCGTTCCAGCCCGGACTCCGGCCAGGGCCGGCCGAAGCGGCGGACATGATCGGCGGCGGCGGCAAGAGCGCCCTCGGCAATGCCGAGATAGAAATTGATGAAGATGAGCTGGCTGAACAGGACGCGCAGGCCGTCGCGCAATTCGACATCGCCCTCATAATCGTCGAGGGCGCTGAGCAGCTCATCCTCGAAGACTTCGACACGGTCGAAAGTGACACTGCCGCTCGCCGTCAGTCTCTGGCCGAGATTGTCCCAGTCGCCGCCGAAGCTGATGCCCTGGCGCGTCGGCGGGATCTGGTAGTGAGCGCGTTTGCCGTTGTCCCAGAGGCTGACGGTGATGACCTGGGCCACCGAGGCGCCGGTTGCGAAGGTGCGCCTGCCGTTCAGGAATCGGCGGTCGCCGACATGCTCGATCTCGTTCCACTGGTCGCGCGGGTTGCTGACGCCGCCCTGGAACCAGCCTTCCGCGCCGACGCCACGCGCCGTCTTTTCCCACTGCTCGGCCGTGCCGAGAATGTAGGTCCAGACACCGTTGGAATAGTGATAGGCGATCAACTGCCCGATCGAGCCGTCGGCGGCGGCGATGATGCGGCTGATCTTGAGCGCCTGGACGAGGTTTGCGCCGGCGCCGCCGAATTCGCGTGGCGCGGCCAAGCCGAGCAGGCCGCTGTCGCGCAGCAGCGCCAATTCTTCCACCGGGTCCTTGTTCGCCCGGTCGCGTTCGAGCGCCGTTGCCGCGAGTTGCTGCGCCACGTCGCGGGCCTTCTCGGCCCAGGTCTCGAATTCGGCGTCGCTGAGGCCCGGATAGATCTGAATGTCCGACATTGTCTTCTCGTCATGCTCCATTGTCGCGTCCACCTGAGGCCGCACATGTTTCAGGCTGCGAGCAGCCCCTTCGATTTCAAGACCGCCAGCGCGCCTTCGGCGAAATGATAGGCTTCCTCGACGTGCGGCTGGCCCGACAGGATGAAGTGGTCGAAGCCGACGGCGTGGTACTCCTCGATGAGGGACGCGACCTGCTCGTGGCTGCCGACGATCGCCGTGCCGGCGCCGCCGCGAACCAGGCCGTAGCCGGCCCACAGATGCGGCGATATTTCGAGATCGCGCACGCGGCGCGCGGTGAGCGCCGCGGTGCCGGTGCCGCTGTCGCTATGCAACGCGTTCATCCGGCGCTGGCCGGCCGATTCCGTGCGCGCCAGGATTGCCTGCGCCTGTGCTATGCGCTCCGGCGTCAGCCGCTCCAGCAGCCGCTCGGCTTCCTCCCAGGCCTGCGCTTCGGTGTCGCGGCTGATGACATGCAGGCGGATGCCGAAGCTCAGCTTGCGGCCCTGGGCAGTGGCGAGCTCGCGCATATGCGCCACCCGGGCAGCCTCGGTTGCCGGGCTCTCGCCCCAGACCAGATAGGTGTCGACATGGCGGGCGGCGACCGCTTGCGCAGCACCACTTGCGCCACCGAAGAAGATATCGGGAAGCGGCCATTTGCCGAAATCGATCTGGGCGCCTTCGATGTCGTAGTGCCTGCCCTTGAAATCGAAGCGCCGGCCCGAACCGGCGGGCAGGACCACGCCGCGCAGGATCTCGAGGAACTCTCCCGTGCGTTCATAGCGCTGGTCGTGGCCGAGATGATCGCCGAAGCGTTTCTGCTCCAGCGGATCGCCTCCGGTGACGACGTTGAGCAGCAGCCGCCCACCCGATATGCGCTGAAGGGTCGCCGCCTGGTGGGCGACCAGCGTCGGCGAGATCAGGCCGGGACGGAAGGCGACGAGGAACTTCAACCGCGTGGTGACCTGCGCCAGTGCTGCCGTGACTATCCAGGCATCCTCGCACCAGGTTCCGGTCGGCGTCAGCACGGCTTCGAAGCCTAACGTCTCCGCGGTCTTGGCGACCAGCGAGAGATAATCGAGGCTCGCTTCCCGAAACCGCGATCGTGACGGGCCGTTGCCGAGATGGGAATCATCGCCAGAGCCGACGATTTCCCGGCTGTCGCCGTTGGTCGGCAGATACCAGTGGAGATGGATGCCGCTCACTCGGCCGCCTCGACAATGGTACCCCAGTTCGAGCGATCGCGTGCGGCTGTTCCCGGATGGTCGTCGCGCAGCAGCCGCTGGCCCGCTCCCTGGAAGCGCTCGCGGATCGTGGTGCCGGGCGCACCACGTTCCCGGATGCGACCCCGCCGCCGCAGCTCCGGGACGACGAATTCGATGAAGTCCTCGAACGTGCCCGGACTGACGACATAGGCCAGGTTGAAGCCGTCGACGCCGGATTCATCGGCGATGCGTTCGAGCTCGTCGGCGATCCTCTGCGGTGAGCCGACCAGCTTGGGATGGATGCCGCCGAGCCCGATATACTCGGCGATCCCGGCCACGGTCCAGCGCCGGTCGGCATCGATCCGCGTCAGATTGGCAAGGGCTGAACGGCCGGCATTTGTCTCGATATATTCGAGCGGGTGGTCGAGTGGGTATTGCGACCAGTCGACGCCGGTCCATGCCGAAAACAGCGCCAGGGCCGCTTCGACACTGGTGTAGGATAGATAGTCCTTGTGCTTGGCCTCGGCCTCTTCGTCCGTGGCTCCGGTGATGACGGTGACCGCGGTGATAAACTTTATCGCATCCGGCGCCCGTCCGAGTTCGACGGCGCGGGCACGGATCGCCTCGACCGAGCGGCGGATGGAGGCCGTGCTGGTGCCGCCGAGGAACACCACCTCGCCGTTGCGAGCAGCGAATTCGCGCCCGCGCGGCGAGGTTCCCGCCTGGAACAGAAGCGGCGTGCGCTGCGGACTGGGCTGCGCGAGATGCGCGCCGGGCACGGAGAAATATTTGCCGTGATGGCCGATCGGATGGACTTTGGAAGGGTCGGTGTAGAGCCCCTTCTCGCGATCGTGCACGACCGCCCCGTCCTCCCAGGATCCCTCCCAGAGCTTGTAGGTGACATCCAGGAATTCCTGCGCCAGATCGTAACGCTCGTCATGGTCGATCTGGCGCTCCAGGCCGAGATTCTTCGCCGCCGATTCCAGAACCGAGGTGACGACGTTCCAGGCGATGCGGCCCTTGGTCAGATGATCCAGCGTGGTGAACTTGCGGGCCAGGAGATAGGGCTGCTCGTAAGTGGTCGACACGGTGATGCCGAAGCCGAGATGCTTGGTGGCGGCGGCCATTGCCGAGACCAGCAGCAGCGGGTCGTTGACCGGCGACTGGGCTGCGGTGCGCAGCGACGCATTCGGTGTCCCCCGGAAGACATCGAGGTGGCCAAGCGCGTCGGCGAGGAACAGCGCGTCGAAGCCGCCGTCGTCGAGCAGCTTGGCCAGCGAGGTCCAGTATTCGAGGCTGGTGTAGGTGTTGGCGCGGTCGCTCGGATGACGCCAGAGGCCCGCCGACACGTGACCGACCACGGTCATACCGAAGCCGTTGAGGATGAGAGGCTTGACCGCCTTATGGGTGGAACTTGCCATGCTTCGGCTCACGAATAGTAGGTTGGCGGCGGCACACGGCCGTTAAGCGCGAAGTCACCGACTTCCAGCACCTTGTAGTGGACGGGATCATGCAGGCTGTGGGTGCGGACGTTGCGCCAGTAGCGGTCGAAGCCGAACGAGCGCGCCGTGGAGCGGGCGCCGGTGAGCTCGAATATCCGCGACGTCACTTCCAGGGCGACCTCGGTCGAATGCACCTTCGACTGGTAGGCGATTGCCGCGGCGCGGCCGCGCTCTTCCGCGGTGAGATCCTTACCGCGCTCGAAGGCGCGCTGCACGGCCTCGCCGGCGGCGTCCGCGAGCGCCTGCGCGGACGCCAGCGCGATTGAAAGCCGGCCGAAGCGCTCGACAACCAGCGTGTCCTCGGAGGCTTTCTTTGCCGGCGAGGACAGCCATGGCCTGCCGCGTTGGGTGATGTAGTCCCTGGCGTCTTCCAGGGCAGCAAGGGCGGTGCCGAGATAAAGTTCGCCGAAGGCTGCATGAACGATCGGCACATGCAGCGTGGCATGCGGCGGATGAACCGTATCATCAGGCCAATGCCCGACCAGATCGTCGGCGGATGCGGCGACATTTTCGAGCGCCGCACTGCCGCTCACCGTCAGCCTCTGGCCGATATTGTCCCAGTCATTGCCGAAGCTGAGGCCTGACGTGGGGTTGGCGACGATGAACTGGCCGATATGACCGCTGGCATCGGTGCCGGCGATCCGGGTGCTCCCGGCAAAGCGCACCCAGACCTGCAGCGTGTCGGCCACCTGCGCACCACTGGTGAAAGGCTTGGCGCCGTTGAGCACGAAACCGCCGTCCACCTGCCTCGCCTCGACAAGCGGCTCATAGGCGGCCTGCGCGATGCCGGCATGAAACCAGCCCTTGGAGAGAAAGCCTTGAAGCCGTCTTTCGATCAGGGACTTGTTGTCGCCGTCCAATCCGATTGCCGTGCCGAAGAGATGGTAGATGACGATCTGGGCTATCGATGTATCGCCCCTGGCCAGGATGCGGACGATCCTGAGCACTTCGGCCGGCGTCGCGCCACCGCCGCCAAATCGCTTCGGAATATAGATCGTCAGCAGGCCGGCCAGACGCAAAAGGTCTATCTCGGCATGCGGGGCGGCCCCGGCCAGATCGCGCGCTGCAGCTGTTCGCTTGAGTTCGCGCACGACCTCCTCGGCCTTCTCGGCCCAGCCTTGGAAATCGCTGCGCTGTTCATGCTGAACGGTGGCGTGGATGGTCATGATGCCAAAGCCTCCGGCTGACGGCCCTGCGAGAAAGCGTGTTGCGCCGCCGGATGATCGGCGGGCACCCGGTTGTCACGCCCGAAGAGCCTGGACCGCAGCGAGGGACCGACATCCTCGCGAATTCGTCCGCGCTTCCGCAGCTCGGGAACGACGTGGGCGGAGAAATCGATGAAGCTGCCGGGGCTGACCACATGCGTCAAATTGATGCCGTCGGTGTCGGTGGCTTCCAGCCATTGCTCGAGCTCGTCGGCAACGGTCTTGGGGCCGCCGACAAAGGACTTGCCGCGCCCGAAACCGCCCTCCGGCGAGAACGCCTGGCGCAAGGTCCACTGGCGGCCCGACGACGGGTCATCGAACATGCGCAGCAGGGAACGGTTGGAATCGGTTTCGGTGTAGCGGATAGGCTGGTCGAGATCGTGCCTGGAAAAATCGATGCCGGTCGTTGCCGAATAATGCACCAGCGCGCCTTCGACATCGTAGTGCGACCTGTAGTCAGCGAGCTTGGCGGCCGCGGCGGCGTCGGTTTCATCCGTGATCACCGAGACCGCGGATATGAACTTGATGCTGCCTGGAGCCCTGCCTTCATCGCGGGCAAGCCGCTTCACCTCAGCGACATTGCGGCGGATGCCATCGACATCGGCGCCGGCGACAAAGACCACCTCCGCGTGACGAGCGGCAAAGCGCTGGCCGCGCGGCGAACCGCCCGCCTGGAACAGCACCGGCACCCTCTGCGGACTGGGCTCCGAGAGATGCGGACCCGGAACGTTGAAGTAGCGACCGGAATGAACGATCGGATGGACCTTTTCCGGATCGGTATAGAGACCGTCCGGGTTGGCGGCGCTGCCGCGATCACGCACCAGGGCACCGTCTTCCCAGGAACCCTGCCAGAGCTTGTAGGCGACATCCATGAACTCGTCGGCGATCTCGTAGCGCTCGTCATGCGCCACCTGCCTGTCGAGACCGAGATTGCGCGCCGCGCTGTCGAGCTGCGAGGTGACGACGTTCCAGGCGATCCGCCCCTTGGTGAGATGATCGAGCGTGGTGAATTTGCGCGCCAGCAGATATGGCTTTTCGTAGGTCGTCGAAACGGTGACGCCGAAACCCAGCCGGCTTGTCGCGCCGGCAAGCGCTGAGACCAGCAACAGCGGATCGTTGACGGGGGACTGCACGCCCTTTGCCAGCGAGGCGTCGTACCCACCGCTATAGACGTCGAGAAGGCCCAGCGCGTCGGCGATGAACAAGCAATCGAAGCCGCCCTCCTCCAGTGCTTTGGCAAGCTCGATCCAGTAGTCGAGCTCGGCATGTCGATAGGCCTGGTCGGCCGGATGACGCCAAAGGCCGTAGGCGACATGGGAGACGGCATTCATGGTGAAGCCATTGAGAATAATGGGAGATTTTGCCATATGACCACCCAGACAAACGCGCTCAGCACGGGATCGATCTTTGTCTATGGATTTAGTGTAATTCAAAGCATCGCGCGTGGAGATTTTTCCTAAAGATCGCGGTGTTTGTGACAATCCATTACTGGATGGTGTCGAAGCGGCCTGTCTTGAGCCGCATCACCAAGGTTGTCGTCAAGCCATGCGGACAATCCATGCCCAGCTTCGCCGAACTGCGGCAGCGCATGGCTGCCCTGCGCGATGCGACCCAGGGCGTTTCTCATCAATGTGGCATACAAGCACCGCGGGAGTGCAAAACCGGCGCGATAGTTTCAGATCCTGCCAGCCGAATTGAGGGAACCACTCAAGCCAGTTCGAACCGCTCGATGGCGCGCATGATGCCACGCAGCTCGGCGAGGCCTTTCAGCCGGCCGATCAGCGAATAGCCGGGATTGATCCTGGTCTTGCCGATATCGTCGGCGAGCAGATGGCCATGGTCGGGCCGCATCGGAATACGCCAGTCGGCACGGCCCTCCCGGCGGCGGCGCGCCTCTTCCTGCATCAGAGCCAGGATCACATGCGCCATGTCGGTGCCGCCCTCGAGATGCTCGGCCTCGTGGAACGAGCCGTCATCCTCGATGGTGATGTTGCGCAGATGGACGAAATGGATGCGGTCCGCGAACTCCTTGACCATGGCGACGATGTCGTTGTCGGCGCGTGTCCCATAGGAGCCGGTGCAGAACGTCAGGCCGTTGGCGGGGCTGTCGACGGCCTTGAGGATGAAACGCGCATCCTCGGCGGTCGAAACGATGCGGGGCAGGCCATAGAGCGAGAAGGGCGGGTCGTCGGGATGGATGCACATGCGCACCCCCTCCTCTTCGGCCACCGGAATGATCTCGCGCAGGAACCAAGCAAGGTTGTCGCGCAGCTCCTTTGGTCCGATCGCATCGTAGTCCGCCAGGGCCTCGCGAAAGCTGTCTCTGTCATAACTGCGCTCGGTCGCCGGCAGGCCGGCGATCAGGTTGCGCTCGATCCTGTCGATCGCTTCGCCGCTCAATTCCTTCAGCCGCGCTTCCGCCTCGGCGATGCGGGCGGGGGTATAGCCGGCCTCGGCATTGACGCGCTTCAGCACGAACAAATCGTAGGCCGCGAAATCGATCGCGTCGAAACGCAGCGCATAACCTGTCGTTGGCAGCCGATAGGCTAGATCCGTTCGCGTCCAGTCGACCACCGGCATGAAATTGTAGCAGACCGTCGCAATGCCGGCCTTGGCGAGCGCGCGAATTGAGTCGCGATAGTAGCCGACATAGCGCTCGCGTTCCGGCGCGCCGATCTTGAAGGAGTTGTGGACCGGAATGCTCTCGACCACCGACCATGTCAGGCCGGCGGCCTCGATGACACGCTTGCGCTCCAGAATGCTCTCGAGGGGCCAGGCGCGCCCGTCATAGATATCGTGCAAGGCGCTCACCACGCCGGTCGCACCGGCCTGCCTGACATGATCGAGCGTTACCGGGTCGTTCGGTCCATACCAGCGCCAGCACTGTTCCATTGCCGCTTCCTTCTGCGAGAGAACGGCAACCTATTGTTGGACCACGATGGGTGTCAAACTAGGAACGGTTTCGGACAGCGAATGAAGGAGTTTTCCCAATGAAGGATTTCGACGGCAAGGTGGCTTTGGTGACGGGCACGACCGGGATTGGCCTCGCAACCGCCAGACGCCTCGCTGCAGGGGGTGCTGCGATCGTCGCCTGCGGCATCGACAGCGCGGCCAACGCTGCGCTGAAATGGGAACTGGAAAGCTCCGCAGCCGGGGCGCTGGTCATAGACGCCGACGTCTCCGTGCCCGATCAGGTTCGCGACGCGGTCGCGGCCGGCGTGGAGCGGTTCGGCGGCCTCGATATCATCGTCAATTCGGCGGCGGTGCATCCGTATGGAACCGTGACCAGCACCGATTTCGAGACCTGGAACAAGGCGATGTCGGTCAATGTCGGGTCGATCTATCTGACCGCGCATTTCGGTATTCCGGAAATGGTCCGCGGGGGCGGCGGCGCCATCGTCAACGTCGCTTCGGTGCAGGGCTTTGCCTGCCAGCAAAACGTCGCCGCCTATGCCACCACCAAGGGCGCCATCCACACGCTGACGCGTGCCCTGGCCCTCGACCATGCGCGCTCCGGCATCCGCGTCAATTCCGTCAGCCCGGGCTCGATCCGCACCCCGATCCTGGAAAGGGCTGCGCGCGGCAAGAACGGCACGGATGCCGATGTCGAGGCCGCCTACAAGCGCTTCGGCGAAGCGCATCCCATCGGCCGCATCGGCGAGCCGGAGGAGGTGGCCGAACTTATCGCTTTCCTGTGTTCGTCGAAGGCCGGCTTCTGCACTGGCGCGGACTACAAGATCGATGGCGGCCTGACCGCCGGCATCGGCGTGAAGTAGATCGCGAAGATTGGGGCTTGTCCGTTACCGGGAGCAGCCGACATCCGACAATTGGGTTGCCCGACCTTCTTGACAGATCAATGCCCAAGCAAATTGAGCAGCGCATGGGTCAGGCCGAACAGGCCAAGTCCAATCAAGGCAATACCGGCAACTCTGGTCGTCACCTGCCCATCGAAGCGCTTGACGCCCAGTCGCCACATCGTCTTCTCAACCTGCGGCAGGGCTGGAGTCGTTTGCAACCCCTATTACCGCAATGCCTCGGCGACCGTCCGGCTGAAGCGGCAGGCGAAACCGCGTCCGAACGTGTGATCCCTGGCGCTCCGGATACGTCGTTTCGCCGCGAATGGCTGCATTTCGCTGATTGCATCCTTGCCGGCGTTAAGCCGCGCACGCCGCTTTCGGGCGGGCTCGCCGATCTCGATCTTGCCGTTCGGATCATCCAGGCAATGCCGCCCAAGAGACTTTAGAGCCTAAGAGACTTTAGATTTGCGAAATTGAGAGTTTAGCGAAATTTCGGAAACGCACCGCCATCAGGGGCATTGGCCCAACTCTGCAAGGTCTGGCCGCCGTCGATCAGCCAATCCACGCCTGTGACGTGCTTCGCCTCGTCGGAGGCGAGGAAAGCCACGGCGGCCGCGACATCGTCCGGCTGGCCGATGCGGCGCAACGGAATGCGATCGGCGAAATGCTGGACGCTGCTCGTGAAATCACCGTCGCCGGACGCCGGCACGCCAAGCGTCGTCTCGATCACGCCGGGGCAGATGGCGTTGACGCGTATACCATAGGGCGCGGCATCGAGTGCCGCGACCCGCGTCAGGCCGACCACGCCATGTTTGGAAGCGACATAGCCGGCACCGCCCGAAAGGACGTCCCAACCGGCCATGGACGAGCCCATGTTGACGATCGAGCCACCGGTCCCGGCGTCGATCATCGCCCGAAGCGATGCCTGCAAAACGAGGAAGATGCCACGGAGATTGATGCGGATAGTCGTATCCCAGTCCTCGACCGGCAGGTCGTGAACGGGAGCGACGACGCCGGAAATTCCGGCATTGTTGAACACCACGTCGAGGCCGCCGAACGCCTCGACGATCGTTGCGACGGCGCGCCGCACATCCGCTTCATCGGTGACGTCAGCCTCGATCGCCAGGGCGTCGTCGCCGAGGGAGATGGCCAATTGCCGCGCCGCCGCGCCATTGCGGTCGACAATGGCGACCCGCGCTCCTTCGTCAAGGAAACGCCGCACCCCCGCGCTGCCGATCGCGCCGGCGCCGCCGGTGACGAGGACCTTTTTCTGGTCGAACCGTTTCATCCTTCGGTCTCCGGCTTTGGATAGGAACGCCATGAATACTGTGGTTCGAAGCCGATCGTTTCGCGCGCATGGATCGTGTCGAGCACGGCGCCGAAGCCGGCGATCGGCCGCGACAGAGCGACATCAGGATAGACCCGGCGCACGAGCGCTTCGGTCTCCTCTTCCATGAATGTGTCGGCGGCGCTCAGGAGGACGCGCAGATGGCCGTCGCCTTGCCATTCAAGCGCCCGCAGGAAGCCCTGCCCGGCGTCGCGCGCATCCAGGTAGGCCCACAGGTCGCTGGCACTGTCGGCAGTGGCGCGGCGCGGCCCGACGCCGTCGAAAAAAGAACCCGGCGTCTGGATCCACGGCATGCGGACACTGACCGCCGAGAAGGCACCGCGGCGCACCGCCGCGTCGACGATTTCCTCGCCCAGCCATTTCGACAGGCCGTACGGGTCCTGCGCGCCGACCGGATGGTTCAAGTCGACCGGCAGATAGGGCGGCCGCACAGGTTTCTCGAAAAAGGGATAGCCGAAAACGCTGAAGGACGAGGCATAGACGAAGCGCCTGGCGCCGGCCATGGCAGCTGCCTCGACCACATTGTAGGCGGTCGCGATGTTGGTCTTGAACACCTCGCCGCCGGCCCGGCCGGTCGGCCGCGGAATGGCCGCGACATGCACAACGGCATCGCAATCGCGCACCAGCTGCAGTGTCGATCCCAGATCGGTCAAATCGGCGGTTGCATGGCGCCATGCGACCTCACCCGGCACCACGGCATCGACACCAAGCACATCGTGGCCGGCCGCAACCAGAGCCTCGGCCACATGGCGGCCAAGCAGGCCACTGGCTCCGGTGACGATGGTTTTCATATCTCGGCCTCGGCTCCACAATTCAGCGGCTTGAATATCGTTGATGGTCGTACAAATCGAGCACATGCCTGACAAGCGTTGTCAAGGCCATTTCGCGATGGACAAATAGCGCATACGCTTGTCGGAGCGCGGTGCGCAAGGCCGACCAGCACGCTTTGCGTCGAACGGGATTGACTTGGCATCCGCTAGGGTTTTTTGTATGAGCATCAACGATCGGTCAAAGGAGCTCGCCATGTCCGTGGACAGTTTTTCCTCACATCGGCACGATGACGCGGTGCGCCTCGATCCACGCCGTGCGGCCGTTATCGTCATCGACATGGTCAATGAGTTCTGCAAGCCCGGCGGGGCCATGGTCTTGCCTGGGTACGAGACGCTGGTCGCGCCGCAACTGGCCGTGATCGAGGCCGCGCGCGCCGCTAGCGTGCCGGTGATCTGGGTCCATGACAGCCACCGGCCGGGCATGCGCCGCGAGCGCGAATGGCTGAAGCGCACACCGCATTGCCTGGATGGAAGCTGGGGGCCGGAGATCATCGAGGATCTCGGCGCCCGCGACGATGAGATCCATGTGATCAAGCGGCGCTACTCGGCCTTCTTTCAAACCGACCTCGACCTGACGCTGAAAGACATGCAGACCGATCAGTTGATCATCTTCGGCGTGGTCACCAACATCTGTGTGCGCTCGACGGTCCATGATGCCTTTTTCCAAGGCTATGAGGTGGTGGTGCCAAGCGATTGCTGCGCGGCGACGGGACCACGCGAGCAGGAAAGCTCGCTCTACGACATAGCGACCCATTTCGGCGTGGTCAGCGATTCGGCTGATGTCGTCGCAGCCCTCCGCGACGGGACGTCGCTTCAACCAGCGGAGGTCGCGGCTTGAGCTTTTTCCGAACCGGCGACATCCAAGACAGCGGCCATAGGAGGCCGGTGTGACGACTGAATCCGAAAAAGGCGCGACGCCGAAAACGCCGAGCGGCGATGCACCCCCGAGCCGCGAGCAGGTGCTGCAGCAATACGCCGAGACCGGCTATGAACTGGACCGCCACCCGGCGCACGTCATCCGCCGGGCGCATCAGCGCGCGACGTTGCGCTTCCAGCAGGTCATGGCCGGCGAAGACCTTTCGCCAACGCAATTCGCGGCGCTCGCCACGATCCTCAAGCACGGCGAAGTCTCGCAGAACCATCTCGGCCGGCTGACGGCGATGGACCCGTCGACCATCAGCATCGTCATGCGCAAACTGCTCAAACACGGGCTGATCACGCGCAGCGCCTCCGAAACCGACCAACGCCTGACGATGATCGCGCTGACCGGCAAAGGGACCGACTATACGCTGGAGCGGCTCGAACGCAGCGTCGAGGTCGGGCGGCGATTCCTGTCGCCGCTCTCTCCGGCCGAGCAGGCGACGCTGCTTCGCCTGCTCCAGCGCATCAACGACGACGACCCATCGAATGGCGACGGCGGCAAATAAGCCGCGTCCAGTCCTTTTTTCCATAACAGCAAAAGTGAGAACCGATGTCGTCCGACCTCCAGTCGTCTGCCAACACGCTCGTCGTCCGCAATATCGGTCTCATGCTGAGTGGCGATCTCGCACAACCGATCATCGACGCCGACACCATCGTCGTGAGCGATGGACGTATCACCGGCATTGGCAAGGCAGGCGACATTGATGGCGGCAGCGCGGCGACGATCATCGATGCGATGGGCTGCGCGGTCGCGCCGGGTCTTATCGACAACCACGCCCATCCGGTGGCCGGCGACTGGACGCCTCGGCAGAACCAGATCGGCTGGATGGATTCGACCGTGCATGGCGGCGTCACCACCATGATCTCGGCGGGGGAAGTCCACACGCCGGGCCGACCGCGCGACCTTGTCGGGCTGAAGGCGCTGGCGATCGCTGCCCAACGCACCTTCTCCAACTTCCGTCCGAACGGCATGAAGATCCTGGCCGGGGCACCGATCCTGGAACCCGGCCTTACCGAGGAAGACTTCCGCAGTCTCGCCGAGGCCGGCGTGACGCTTGTCGGCGAGGTCGGGCTTGGCGGCGTCAAGGATGGGCCGACCGGCCGGATGATGATCGCCTGGGCGCGCAAATACGGCATGACCTCGATGACCCACACGGGCGGCCCGTCGCTGCCGGGCTCCGGCCGCATCGGCGCGGATGTCGTGCTGGAGGTCGACGCCGACATCGTCGCCCACGTCAATGGCGGGCCAACCGCCCTGCCCGACGCGGAAATACGACAGATCTGCGAGAAGGGCTCGAGGGCGCTTGAAATCGTCCATAACGGCAATTTGCGCACCGGACTGTTCGTGCTCGACCTGGCAAGGCAGCGCGGCGAACTTTCGCGCGTCATCCTCGGCACCGACAGCCCGGCCGGATCCGGCGTGCAGCCGCTCGGCATCCTGCGAACCCTGACCATGCTGGCTTCGCTGGGTGGTATCGCGCCGGAAGTGGCGTTCTGTCTTGCCAGCGGCAACACAGCCCGTGTGCGCGGACTGGACGATCGCGGTTTGATCGAGGTCGGTCGCGCCGCAGACCTGATCTTCATGGATCAGGCGATCGGCGGCGCCGGCGACGGGCTGCTCGACAGCGTGGCGCTGGGCAATCTTCCAGGCATTGGAATGGTCGTCATCGACGGCGTGGTGCGGACCGGCCGGAGCAGAAATACGCCTCCGGCGATGCGGGTGCCGGAAGTCCTGGCGGCCTGACGGTCAGCCGACGCCGTCAATCCCGACAATCTTGTCCTTGGTCAGCCCGCCGACGCGCGGGTGCGGCCTGCCGGAATCGGTCACGACGATAGCGACGACGATCTCGTCGGCACGCGGTGCGTCGGGCACGCGAACCTCCATGCCGTCGAAATGGCTGCGCACCCGCGCCGCATCCTTGTGACCGAGCGGAATATCGAGCGGCACGCCAAGGCCGCCGCGCTTCTTCGATGAAGGAATGAGCGCGGCGCCCTTGCCGAGCACATCGCGGAACGGAGCGCCGAGCTTTGGATGAAGGATGGCGGCGGCATGTTCGAGCTCGCCATCGGCGCCGACGGCGGCGGCCTTGCCGAAGCTCTCGACCCGGTCGCCGGCAATGCCCAGAGCAGCGACGGCGCGCTTGGGCAAGATATCGCCTAAGGCTTCGCCTATGGCGCTCAGTGCCGACAGGTCCTCAACGTAGGTACCCGCATAGGGGTTGCGGATCACCGCAATGGCCGCGGCACGCCGCGTCGGTGGATCGACGGGTCGCCCGCCTTCGATCCGGGTTTCCTCGACGATGGTGATGATACGGCGGATTTCCGGCTTCATCGCAATCCGTCCTCGCCCTTGATATCGGCGGCGGCAAGGCCGCCGACCCGTGCATGGACGCGTGCGCCGGTGGTCATCGCCAGGATGACGGCCATTTCGTCGCCGCGCGGCGCATCGGCAATGCCGATCTCGATCGCATCGAAATGGCTGCGCACATAGGAGGCGTTTATGTGCGTGATCGGGATGTCGATGCGCGTTCCGGGGCCGCCGACCTTCTTGGTCGAAGGCACGATCGCCTTGGCATTGCCGAGCAGTTCGCGCATCGCGTAACCGCCTGGATTGTGCCAGAGCGCGCCATGTTCAAGCTCGCCGGCGGCGCCGACTATGGCACCCTTGCCATAGCCTTCGATGGCCTGGCCGCCTTCACCAATGGCGTCGATCAGGCGCCGAGCCATATCGAGACCGAGCGGCTTCAGGTCTTCCATGAAGCCGGTGATCTCTTCGACATAGCGTCCGGCAAAAGGGTTGGCGATGACCGCGACGACCGCGCCCCGCTTGAGCGGGCGTGCCGCGTGGGGTCCGCCCTCATGGAATATCTCTTCGACCTGAACCAGAAATTTCCTGACCACCACAGCCGGCATTGTTCGCTTCCTTCATCCCATCGTTCATAAAACTCGTTAGAGTATCAACAATTATGCCCATCGACATTTGTCAAGCGCAGACGTCGAGCAAGTTGGCGAAGGGCCAAGAAAACTGCATCGGATGACGATTGACAGCCTGTTAAGCCGCTCCTAAACTCATATGACCATCAACGAACTCGCCGTTATCCCGGCGATATGTGGGGGATGGTCAAAGCGTGGCTTCAAAAGCTGAAAAAAGCTGAAGGGGAATGACATGAAAAGGGCGCTCAAGAGTTTATTTCTGGCCGGCACGATGCTTGCCATTTCGTTCGGACCGGCTGCCGCACAGGCCAAGGTTTCCGTGGCCGCCATCTCGGGATATTTCGCACAGGGTTTTGGCGTTTCGATCGTCAACGGCCTCAACAAGGCCAAGACCGATTTCGGCATCGACCTCAAGCTGGTCGACACCGGCAATCGCGCGCTAGACTACCAGCAGCAGTTCGAGAATCTTGCCAAGGGCAAACAGTACGACCTCATCTTCGTGATGGGCTGGGAGCTGGTGGACTCGCTGCAAAAGGTCAGCGCCGAATATCCTGACCAGCGCTTCGTATTCATCGATGGCGTCCTCGACAACCCCAAGATGATCTACGCCAATTTCGCCGAGGAGCAGGGATCCTTCGTCGCCGGTGCGCTTGCCGGCATGATCGAAGCCAAGGGCACCGCCTTCGACAAGATCGGCGACGGCAAGGCGATCGGTTTCGTCGGCGGCCGAGATATCCCGGTGATCCGCAACTTCCTGGGCGGCTACGAGCAAGGCGCCAAATATGCCGCGCCCGACGTCAAGGTAAACTCCGTCTTCGCCGGAACCTTCGACGACCCGGCCAAGGGAAGCGAACTTGCCCAGGCGCTTTACGGCCAAGGCTCCGACATTGTCTACAACGTCGCCGGCCCGACGGGTGAAGGCGTGATGCAGGCAAGTGCCGCGGTCGACAAATATTCGATCGGTGTCGACATCGACATGTGCGGCTCGGCTCCCGGAAATGTCCTCGCCAGCATGCTGAAGCGCGGCGACATCGCCGTCTACACGCTGATCAAGGACGAGGTCGAGGGCCGCAAGATCACCGCCGGCACCCGCACTTTCGACCTCGCCTCGGGCGGTGTCGAGGTCAAGGTCTGCGATGATATTGCCCCAAAGATCCCCGCTGACGTGACCGCCAAGCTGGACGAGATCAAAAAGAGCATCGTCGACGGCAAGATCGTGATCGCCAAGGCGAAGTAAGCCAACAACAGCGCCTCCCTCCCAAGAAAGCGCTACACTGATCCGCCGCGGCTTGCCGCGGCGGATCAGTGTCCAATCTGCGAGAGCCACGTTGTCGAACACGCCGGGGTCGCCGACCCTCCACAGCAATCCCGCGATGGCCGTCGAGTTGACCGGCATCACCAAGCGTTTTGGCGCATTCGTCGCCAATGACGGCATCGACCTTGCGGTCCGCCGCGGCGAGATCCACGCCATCATCGGCGAGAACGGTGCTGGCAAGACGACGCTGATGAACATCCTGTTCGGCCTCTTGCAGCCGGACGAAGGCTCGATCCGGCTGAACGGTGAAGAGATCGTGATCGCCGATCCGTCCGTGGCGATAAAGGCCGGCCTCGGCATGGTTCACCAGCATTTCAAGCTGGTTCCCTCGCTCTCGGTTGCCGACAACGTCTTTCTCGGTATGGAAATCCGTCGCCATGGGCTGATCGACCACGCCGCACAGGTTGCGCGCACGCGCGACCTGTCGAAGCGCTTCGGCTTGCAGGTCGATCCGACCGAGCGCGTCGGACTGCTCTCGGTCGGCATAGAGCAACGCATCGAAATCCTGAAGGTGCTGGTGCGCGGCGCGCGCACCATCATCCTCGACGAACCGACCGCGGTGCTGACGCCGCAGGAGAGCCGTGAACTGTTCCAGACGCTGCGCAGCTTCGTGGCCGAAGGCATGACGGTGATCTTCATTTCGCATCACTTGGAAGAAGTGATGGAAGTGTCCGACACGGTGACGGTGCTGCGCAATGGCAGGAAGGTGGCGACACGGCCGGCGGCCGAGCTCAGCAAGGACGAGTTGGTGCACATGATGGTCGGCCGCGAGGTCAGCTTCGACCGCCGGCCCCGCGCCTCGCTGCACGGCGACGTGGTGCTCGAAGTGAAGGATCTGTGGGCGCGCGACGATCGCCTGCTGCCGGCCCTTCGCAACGCCAGTTTCACCGTCCGCTCCGGCGAGGTGGTGGGGATCGCGGGTGTGGCCGGCAATGGTCAGACGGAGCTGGCGGAAGTGCTTTCGGGCCTGCGACCGGCAAGCCATGGCGGGGCGTGGCTGAAGGGCCGGAATCTCACCGCTCTCTCCCCCGCCGCGATCCGCCAGGCAGGCCTCGCCCATGTTCCAGGCGACCGCATGGTGCGCGGGGTCGATCGCAACGCTTCGATAGCGGCCAACACCCTGATGGGCCGCCAGCATCGCGCACCATGGAGCCGCGGCGGCATGCTCAACTGGAATGCCATAAATCAAAACGCCGAAACGCTGATCAAGAGCTTCGATATTCGCGCGCGCGGACCGAGCGATGCGGTCAAGCGGCTTTCGGGCGGAAACATCCAGAAGGTCGTTCTGGCGCGCGAATTCACCAACGGCGCCGATTTCCTGCTGATCGACCAGCCGACGCGCGGCGTCGACATCGGCGCCCAGGAGGCCATTCATGACGAGATCATGCGCCAGCGCGCCGCCGGCCGCGCAATCCTGCTGATTTCCGTGCAGCTCGACGAACTGGCCGCCCTTGCCGACCGCATCCTGGTGATGTTCAACGGGCGGATCATGGGCGAGGTCGCCGGCGACGATGCCGACGAGGAGCGCATCGGCATGATGATGGCAGGCGTGGCCGCGCCGGAATTCGCCGCGGAGACCGCATCATGAAAGACCATTTGCGTGCCGTTTCCGGCCAGGTGATCGCCATCGGCGTGGCGCTGCTGATGGGCGCGATCATCATCCTCATGGTCGGCGAAAGCCCGGTGCGTGTGTTCATGACACTGTTGCGCGGCGCCTTCGGCGATCAGGAGAAGATTGCCGGGACCCTGCTGCAGACGACGCCGATCCTGATCTGCGGTGTCGCCGCCTGTATCGGCCTGCGCGGCGGCATGTTCAACGTCGGCATCGAGGGCCAGCTGTTCCTTGGCGGTTTCGCCGCCGCGTGGGTCGGCTTTGCCATGCCCATGCCGGCGGGCATTCACACGCTGGCAGCACTGGCGCTGGCGGTCGTGGCAGGCGCGGCCTGGGTCGCCATCCCCGCCTACTTCCGCGCCCGCTACAACACCAACGAGGTCGTCTCGACGATCCTGTCGAACTACGTGGCGGTGCTGCTCACCTCCTATTTCACCATCTTCCTGTTCAAGCGGCCGGGTGGCTGGTCGGAGACGCCGCCGATCCTGGCGACTTCCTATCTGCCGGAGATCTTCACCTTTTCGCGGTTGAACTGGGGCCTGGTCATTGGCCTGGTGCTGGCGGTCGGCGCAGCCCTTGTCTTCCGCTACACCAAATGGGGTTACAGCGTCACGATGGTCGGTTCGGCGCCGAAATTCGCCGAATATGGCGGCGTCAACGTGAAACGACAGGGTTTCCTGGTCCTGCTGCTTTCGGGCGCCGTCGGCGGGCTGGCCGGCGGCGTCGAGACGCTCGGCGTCCATCACCGCTTCATGGAAGGATTTGCCCCCGGTTTCGGCTTCGATGGGCTGATCGCCGCCCTGCTTGCCAATGGCTCGCCTGTCGCCACCATCTTCACCGCACTGTTCTTCGGCGCCCTGCGCAACGGATCGCTGCTGCTCGAGGTCGATACCAGCGCGTCGCGCGAGATCATCACCGTGATCCAGGCGCTGATCATCCTCAGCGTGTCGGCTCAGGTGCTGGTGAGAAAGCGCGGCGACAGCCAGGCAGGGGAGCGGCGATGGAAATTCTAGACAAGCTCATCAACATCGCGCTGATCGCGGCGACGCTTCGCACCACCGCGCCCATCCTTCTGGTCGCGCTTGGCGGCTCGTTCACCACCAAGGCCGGCATCTTCAACATCGGCCTCGAGGGGCAGATGCTGGTCGGCGCCTTCTTCGCCGTCCTTGGTTCGATCTGGACCGGTTCCGCGCTGGCGGGCGTCGCCTGCGGCGTTGCGGCGGCGCTTGTCTTCGCCCTGATTTTTGCCGTCCTAGTGGTGAGCTTCAAGGCCAATGAAGTCGTCGTCGGGCTGGCGCTCAACATCCTGGCCGGCGGCATGACGATCTCGCTGATGAAAGCGATCTTCGGCACGCGCGGTTCGATCGTCGGTCACGGCATCGTCGGCCTGCCGAAAGTCCAGCTGCCCGGTGCCCGCGACCTTCTCGGCTCGTGGGCGCCGCTGATCTCCGGCTTCACGCCGCTCGTCTATGTCGCCTTCATCGCCGTGCCGCTGCTGGTCGTCTGCTACAACCGCACACGGCTCGGCCTCTATATCCGTGTCGTCGGCGAAAAGCCGGAAGCCGCCGAGGCGCTCGGCATCTCGATCACCCGCGTCCGCTACATCGCGTCCCTGCTGTGCGGATTGCTGGCGGGCCTCGCCGGCGCGCATCTTTCACTCGGCTACATCACCATGTTCACCGAAAACATGTCGTCGGGCCGTGGTTTCATGGCGGTGGCGATCCTGATCTTCTCCAACGGCGATCCGCTGAAGGTGCTGGCCGGCTGCCTGCTGTTCGGCTTCGCCGATGCTTTTTCGCTGCGCCTGCAGACGTTCGGCTATCCCTCCTACCTGGTTCTCACCGTCCCCTATGTCGTTGCGCTGATCGCATTGTTCGCGCTGTCTTACCGGGCGCGCCCGAGGATTATCGCGGAGACGCTGGAATCGATGCGTAAGCTGCTGTCGGTAGACAAGAACACTGAACCCGGCCGCAAAAATCCCCAGTGAAGGAAGCCTCTATGGAACGCATAATCCTCGACGTGGATTCGGCCGGCGACGATATTCTCGCCGTGCTGTTTGCAGCGGTCAATCCGAGGCTCCGGCTCGAGGGGGTGACCACCGTGACCGGTGCGGCCGGCCCGATCGAGCAGGTCACCAACGTCGTCCTCAACACGCTGACGCTCGCCGGGCGCGACGATATCCCGGTTCACGCCGGCGCGTGGCGGCCGATCGTCGGCAACGCCAAGGCCGACATGGAGGCGCCGGTGCATTTCGAAAAACGGCTTGTCGCCCGTTTCGGCGATCGCCTGAAGAAATTCAACCCGCCGGCGCCGACGCCGGTGCGGCAGGCCACATCGGGACATGCGGTCGATTTCATCATCGGCACGGTCATGGCCAATCCGGGCGAGATCACGCTGGTGACGACCGGCCCGCTGACCAACGCGGCGATGGCGCTGTTGCAGGAGCCGGGATTGACCGGCGCACTGAAGCGGCTGATCGTGCTCGGCGGCAATTTCCAGACACCGGGCAACATCACACCCCTGTCGGAGTACAACATCTGGGCCGATCCGGAGGCCTCGCGCATCGTGCTGAACGCCGATGTCGAGAAGATCCTCGTGCCGCTCGACATCTGCGAGGACAACCGCGTCGCCGATTCGATGCTGACGCGCGACGACATCGCCGACATGCAGGCCGTCGCGAAGGACAATCCCGTCCTGGAGATGATCGCCGACAGCTTTCCGATCTACATCGACATCTGGCGCGAATTCTTCGACCTCGTCGGGTTCCCGATGGACGATGTGATCACCGTGGCGCTGGCTTTCGATCCGGGCCTGGCGACGATGACCGAGCCGCTGTTCGCCGACGTCGTGCTCGACGGCCGGCTGGCGCGCGGCCAGACCGTCGCTTATCGCGGCCGGCAATTGCTGCCCGGCGGCGGGCCCAAGACCACCCGCATCTGTACCGGCCTCGACGGCCGGCGTTTCCTCGACGGCTTCAAGAAAACCATAGCGCGCTACGAGCGGGCGGCGTGAAAGACGACATGATGACCAAGCCAACTCCTATCCTGTTCGACTGCGACCCCGGCCACGACGACGCCATCGCGCTGGTCATGGCGCATCGCTCGCCGGCCATCGAACTCATCGGCGTCACCACGACCTGCGGCAATGCGGAAGTCGAGAAGACGACCGCCAATGCCTTGCGCATCCTGGAGTATATCGGCGCCGGCGACGTGCCTGTCGCGCAGGGCTGTCACCGCCCGCTGGCGCGCCCGCTGGTGCTCGGCACCGCCGATGGCCCGAGCGGTCTCGAGGGCTCACCCTACCTGCCGCAGGCGACGATCAGGCCGGTTGACCGGCATGCCGTCGATTTCCTGGCCGACAGACTGCGCGCCGCGCCCGAACCGATCCTGGTCGTCGCCACCGGCCCGCTCAGCAATATCGGCCTGATGATCCTCAAGCATCGCGACGTGCTGCCCAAGATCAAGGAGTTGATCTGGATGGGAGGCGTGTTCTACCGCAAGAGCGAGATCATCACGCCGACCGAGTTCAATGCGTTCTGCGACCCCGAGGCGCTGAAGATCGTTCTGGACAGCGGCGTGCCGATCCTGATGGTCGGCCTCGACGTCACCATGCAGGTGCTGATCGAGGCGCCGCAATATGCCGAACTGGCCACCATCGACACGCCGCTCGGCCGGCTCGTCAACGACTGGCTGCTGTTCTACGAGAAGCTGCACCGCAACTCGATGGGCGTCGGCGGCGCCATGCACGATCCGCTCGCGCTGGCGCTGGCCATCGACCCGACATTGGTGCGCACGCGCCCTGCCCATATCGGCGTCGATCTGTCCGGCACCTACGCCTTCGGCGCGACCATCGCCGACTACTGGGGCGAGCGCGGCGAAAAGGACAATGCCCGCATCGCATATGAGGTCGACGCGGACCGCTTCTTCAAGCTGATGTTCGATCTGCTGCGGGACTGAACATCCAACAGACAAAGGGTTACGTGGCTAGCGGAACAGATATTTCGAGACTTCCGGGTTGCCGCGACGCCACATCACATTGTCCAGGAAGTAGTGGTGCACGTTGATGAATATCCACGCGATGAAGAGGAAAAGCGACGAGCCGAGCACCTGTTTGTCGTAGGGAACCAAGGCAGTCAGCGCCATCGGTATGAGCCAGAAACCGATAGCTCCGAGAATTGTGCCGGCGAGGATGAATATCAGCACCCGCAGCCTGTATAGCGGTCCGAGAATGGACAGGCGCTTGAACCCCGAATCTTCTACGGCATCCGCACGTGCGCGCTCGACATTGGTCTGATAACGCCAGACCACCGCCAGATATTGCAGCGAATGAAGCGCGGGCACCACAAGCAGCCAAAGCGGATTCAACCTCACGAGCAATATCCAGGCATAAAGGGTCACGATATAGGCGACGACGCCGTTATACGGCAGCGCGCCTCCATGTTTGCGCCAGCGATTGACGAACATCACGACGGTGGCCGCCGAGGAGGCAGCGGCGACCGCGAGCGCGATGTTGAGGAGCCATGGCGGGACAGCGAATGTGTAGTAGTCCAGGTCCAAGAATTGCTGTTCGGTGATCACCACGTTTGTCTGAAGCCAAGCGAACAGCCACACGGCATAGCCGTTGAACAGCAGCACTTTCTTGTCCTGGTCGCTGAAGAATTTGCGCTTCAAAACGGCGTCCACCATCAGCATGCCGTAGCCTTGCTTGACGTAGTGCCAACCAACAAAGAAGAACATCGCATTGGTTGCATATCCCAGCAGGCGAGCATTGCCGGTTGTCGCGCCGTAGATAAAGAAAGCGCCCATGGCCAAGGGCACGACGATGCCTGCGAAAATGTAACGAAGCTGGAGATTCCTGTCGTATCCATCCGCGCGCACCTTACGCGCGAAATTGCGGTAGAAAATCTGATACGAGTGGGCAAAATGCGGGTGATTTATGAGATGGGACAGCAAGAACGCCGACAGTCCTACAACACCTTCGTATCTGAGAGGCACAAAATACAGGGCCGGCAGGATCAGGAACGCGCTTCCGCCAAGCATGAAAAAGTCGATGAACGGGCCGAAGAGATATTTCTGCGGAGCTGCCGCGGCTGAAACCGGGGCGTCTGCCGAAAGGTGAAGTGCCATATTACCTTCCCCTGTGACCGTTTATTTAACCCGTTTATTCAACCATTGAGTGCCGGTTTTGGTGACAGTGATCAACTTATACAGATCAAAGTGACCTAGTCACCGCTGCCAATTTAGCGATGATAAAGATGGGATCAGCATCGGGGTAGTCCGCTCGTAGGCTTCGTACTCGGGGAACGTTTGTCGTAGGATGCTCTCCTCATTCCTGGCGCGTCGATATTGTAAAAGAAATTGGAGCACACCCAGCGCCACCATCAACGCCGAAAAATGCGAAACAATGACTCCGGAAACGAATATTGCCTCACAGACATAGAGCGGATGGCGGACAAGGGAATATGGACCTGAAGTAACAAGCTTGCGCGCAGTGGCCATGATGGAGAAAGAGCGGCCAAGCCAGTAAAGACAAAAAATTGAACTGACCGTGCCAATGAAAATCAGGCAGAGCGCCGTCACTTGCACGGCTTCGCTGTCTACTGCCGGGATCAGAAACGCTGCCACCAATATCAGGAATGTTCCGGCTACCGAGGTTACCCTTGACGCAATTCCCCGCGCAGTTCCCTTCGGGGGAAGGCGGCTGACCGTCATTACAAGCTGCAACAGCGTAAAGGCAACGGTCGCGGCTTGAGTAACCACAGCCAGTGAATTCGCCGAAGTATCCTGCTGAAAATGAACGAACAGAGGAATTGCACTAAACGTCGCCAAAACTGCTAGAACAAGGACAATAGCTAAACGGCCGGCAAAATCCTCGGTTAACATCCTGCTCCCCACTTCAGAAATTATTGAAGCATCGTATTCGGGTTTCGACAAGAAAATGGTTTATTAATAGTTAACATTGCTCGGCAACTCTATCGCCTCCCACGCCGCTTTATTAACGCCCTGCTCAACGCTGCACATAAGATTAAGCCATTGAGTAGCTGTAGATATGGAATACGATCGTGCAAATCACTGCCATCGAAATCGGCACTCCGAAAGGGACGACGCCTTTGCGATCCATATGCTGGATGTAGAGCCGGAACGCGCCTTCAGGCAGCATGAAGGGGGTTTTCACCACAACTACCGTGATCAGGGCAAAGACCAGCAACAGCATGGAAAACAGGACAAGGCCGCTGCCACCGATCAAGAATGGCATGACCGCCATCAGCTTGACGTCGCCGGCGCCGACCTTGCGCAGGACCCAGAACGGAAAAAGCGCGACAAACAGCAGAAGCCCGGCGAGAGCGCTCAGCCCTATATCCCACCACGATCCGGACTGGAGCGACAGCAGCAGCAAGCCCCCGGCTCCAAGGCAGAGTAGCAGCAGCACGTCGCGATTGGCTATCTTCTGTGTCTTAAAATCTAGCCAGGCAATCCTTGCCAGCAGAGGGATGGCGAGCACCTTCAGCAGCAGCGCCTCGACCAGCAGCATGCTAGCGCTCTACGTTCTGCACGCTTGATGACAAAAGCTTCAGATTGTTGGCGACGGTCGGGTCGTTGGGCGCCAGTTCGTAAGCCTTGAGGAAGTTGCTGCGTGCATCCTGCAGCTTGCCGCGCAACAGGTAGGAATAGCCGACATTGTTGTAATATTCGGGCGTCGCGCCAACCAGCTTGAAGGCCCTGGCATAGGCCCGGTCGGACAGGTCGAAGCGGTGGATCCGGTCGGTGCAGGCGGCCAGCCCCATCCAGGCGTTGCCATCATTGGGCGCCAGCTGTGTCGCCTTGAAGAACAGCGCGCCGGCATTCCCGTAATTTTCGGCGCGGAACTGGTTCTTGGCTTCTGCCACAGCTTGGTCCGATGCATAGTATTCGACATCGCTGACCGTTTTCAGCCCGTCGAAAGCATCGCCAAAAGACGTCACGTCGCCTTTCGACGGCTCGTTGGTGCGCACGACACCGTCGGTTGTGTCCGCCGTCTGGCAGCCGGCGAGCACCGCCATGAGCAGACAGGCCGCGGCCGCGATAACCCTTTTCATAATGTGTCCCCTAGGGTCCCCGACTCACATTAGGCCCAAATGATATACCAAACTAGAAGAAAATGCCCTTCATGCGAATGACCACTGGCAGCATCACAACCATCATGACGACCGGAAAGATGCACAGGCCCAGCGGAATCATCATCTTGACTGGAAGCGCGTTGCCGCGCTCCTCGGCCCGCAAAATCCGCTGGCTTCGCATCTCGTCGCTGTAGACGCGCAGAGCATCCGTCAGACTTGTGCCGAGTTCTTCGGATTGTCGGAACAGCACTGCCAAAGCTCGCGCTTCGTCCAGCCCGATGCGATCCGACAGTTCGCGCAACGCCTCCCTTAACGGCTTACCCGCTCGTAGCTGCAAATTCATGATTGCAAGCTGGATGCCAAGCCATTTATGGGTACCGGCCAGTTCGGCGCCGACGCGCTCGACCGCCGCTTCCAGGCTCATGCCGGCATCGGCGCAAGTGATCATCATGTCCATGAAGTCGGGAAAGCCGCGACGATAGGTTTGCTTCTGCCGCTTCTCGAATCGGTCGAGCGCGATATTGGGAATGACGATGCAGCCAAGTCCGATCAAGGCCGAGCCCAGGAATGCGAACAAGCCCGGCAGTTGCGCGGGCAGCACACGCGACAACAATGCATACATGGCAAGAAATCCGATACACACTGCCGCGAGACGGCATAGCGTGTAGATTACCGGGGCGCTGGATTTGTAAAAACCGGCCCGGAACAACTTCGCCTCCAGAGCATTCGGTTCGCCACGTTCTTTCTCCAGAGCGCGAAAATAGGCATCGACAGGCCGTTGCGCTGAAATCCTGTTGATTTCCTGCTGGGCGTAGAGCGAGCGACGGTCGGTGATCCCTTCCGACAAAAGGCTGCGGGCCACCAGACGTCTGGTCTGAATGACAGGGATGAAGGTGAACGCAATCAGCAGGAATAGGACCACCGCCCCCGAGAAAACAGCAATGGACAACAATATGCTCAGATTTTGAAGATTTGAAAACAAGGTTTGTCTCGCTCATCAAAAATCGAAAGTGACCATTCGGTACATAATGAAGTCGCCCACCAGCGCCCAAGCTCCAAAGATCACAAAGACCGGGATGAGTATAGGACTGTCCCAAACGTCGCCGTAGTAGCTTGGAGCGATGAGCATCAAGATGCCGAACATGAAGATCGGAAAGAGTGAGATGATCCAGGCTGACATCCTGCCTTCAGCGGAAAGTGCCTTGATCTTCAGCCGCAGCTTACGCCGCTCCCGCAATACGGAGGACAAGTTCGACAGGATGCCGGTGAGATTGCCGCCCGTCTTGGCCTGGATGGAGAGCGACACTGACAGAAGGTGAAGGCCTTCAAAGCCAACCCTCTCCGACAGTTTTCGAACCGCCTGTTCGAGGCTGAGCCCAAAAGTGACTTCGTCGGATACGATGCCGAATTCGGTGCCTAGCGGATCAGGCATTTCGCGCGCGACCAATCCGATCGCCACAGTGGTCGGATGGCCGGCGCGCAATGAGCGCACGATCATGTCGAGTGCGTCGGGAAGCTGGGCGGCGAATTTCAGGATTCGCTTGTTTCGCGCACGCCGCAAAACGAAAATCGGTAGGAGGAAGCCGATAAAAACAAAAGTGACAGCTGCAGCAAGGACCGAAACCCCCAGAATCAGATTCAGCAACAGCGCCAATACGGCCCCCGCGAAAATGAATACTGCTGCAAAGGACAGTGGATTGCCGGTTATTCCGGACTGTGTGTAAAGCCTGTTTAGCGCGACCGCACCAAAGACGAAGTCGCCCGATGCCGTCAATCCACGCTCCTGTAACAATCTCTGGAGGCTCTGTTCGGCGGGCGCCTCCTCGCCCAGCCGTAGCAAGCGGCGATTTATTGCGCCCGCGCGAGCACGCCTTCCCGCAAAGGACATGTAAAGGGATTCGGCAGCAAGGATCACCGATGCCGCCGCCAGCACGTAGATGAAATAAAGGAGCGTCTGGCCGGTCAGCATCAAAGCGCAACCTGCGGATTGAAGGCGTCCTTGGCGAAATGATGGCCTAGTGTCGCCGCCTCCTGAGCAAAGCGCGGCCGCACACCGGTGGCGCGAAACTCGCCGATGATGGCGCCTTCAGCAGTCACGTCACGGCGGACGAAATGATAGATTTCCTGCATCTGAACGATATTACCCTCCATGCCGGTAATTTCCGATATGGACGTCACCCGCCTGCCGCCGTCGGACAGGCGCTGCGTCTGCACGATGATGTCGATGGCCGAGGCGATCTGCGCCCGGATGGAATCGTTGCTCATCGGCATGCCGGCCATGCCGACCATCTGTTCCAGCCGCGAGATCGCATCGCGCGGCGTGTTGGCATGGATTGTTGTCATTGAGCCTTCATGGCCGGTGTTCATCGCCTGCAGCATGTCGAAGGCTTCCTCGCCGCGCACCTCGCCGACGATAATGCGATCGGGCCGCATGCGCAGCGCGTTCTTCAGCAGTTCGCGCTGGCGCACTTCGCCCTTGCCCTCGACATTGGGCGGGCGCGTCTCCAGCCGACCAACATGTGTCTGCTGCAATTGTAATTCCGCCGCATCCTCTATGGTGATCAGCCGCTCCTTCGAGGGAATGTGACTCGACAAGGCATTGAGCAAGGTGGTCTTGCCACTGCCGGTGCCGCCGGAAACCAGGATCGATTTGCGCGCCTGCACGGCGATCCGCAGCAGTTCGATCATGGGCGGGCGGATCGAATTGAATGCCATCAAACGTTCGAGCGAATAGGGATTTTTCGAGAATTTGCGGATCGACACCAGAGGGCCGTCTACCGAGACCGGTCGCACGGCGATATTGACGCGTGAGCCGTCCTCCAGCCGTGCATCCACCATCGGCATAGATTCATCAACGCGCCGGCCGATGGCCGAGACGATCTTGTTTATGATCCGCAGGAGATGCGCCTCGTCGCGGAACCGTATCGACGTCTCCTCGATCATGCCGCGTCGTTCGATGAAGACCCGCTTGTGGGTATTAATCAGGATGTCGGAAATCGAGTCATCTTTCAGCAGAGGTTCGATTGGGCCAAGACCAAGCATCTCGTCGGCGGTGTCGCCAGTCAGCTGGTCTAGCTCACGTGCATTCAATGGCATGCCGCGGACACGGACGAATTCGCGCACGATCGGACGGATTTCGTTCAGGATCTCATCCTTGGAGGCATTTTCGAGAGCGGTCAGATTGAACCGATCGATCAGGTGGCGATGAAGCTCGACCTTGAGTGTCAGGAAGTCTTCGCCATGCGATTCGACATCGACGGTTGGCGAAAGGGCCGGAGCAACAGGCAGCACAGCCAGTGAATCGACCTTTGGCACTGCCTGCTGCTCGCTAGGCCCCTTGATGAACCGCCCCAGCATAATCGCTTATACTCCCCTTAATCCCTTATTAGCGGAAACTAACTGTTAACCACGGGAGGCACAAGCGCCCAGATGGTCGTCGTAGCCTCGATACTTTCTACATAGTTAAGATCAGGAGCATGTAATATCGCGCTTATTTGCTAGGGCCACCCGGTTCAGGTTCAGGTTCTCGATGCCGCTTTTTGGGCTCATCCCATTTCCCGGGGCAAACCACCCGACATGAGCGGCTAAGCCCTTAGATATAAAGGAATATGCAGTATCACTAATGTTTTCTCAATCTTGCCACATCCACGGCCAAATTGTGAACGAATGGTTAAGGGCGATTGAAAAATGAAAAGAATCAAACCCTTGCTAAGATTCGACTTTGCAATCTTCTTGCCGAATCACGTATATGAAAGTTAAGGAACCCTTAATCTCGTTTGACTCTGCGTTTTCACGCGACCTAGGATCGTTGTGACGGGGGATGCTTGGGTATGGATTTCATCTCTTGCTCTGTCTCGTCGGGTTCAAACCTCCAAAGGGAGAAATTGACATGAAGAAGCTCATGACGATGACCCGGCAGTTCCGCGACGATGAAAACGGCGCTGCCATGGTCGAATACACTATCCTGCTCGGCATCATCACCGTGGCGGTCATCGCTTCGGTTATCACGGTCGGCACCTGGGTCACCGGTCGCTGGACCGGCCTGACGACGGCTCTGGCCACTGTGCCTGCCCTGCCGGGTTGATTGCCAAGCCGAAAACTTAGGGAGAGGCCCAAGCCAGGGAGTTTGGGCCTCCTTCCGGCAACTAAGCAAGAAGCGACCGAATTGATGGATAGCTTCTCGATATAATCGGATTAGGCTTCATGCGTGCCAACACCGTCATCATGATTGTTCTCGCCGGCGTGTTCGGCGTGCTGGCAGTGGTACTCGCCAATATCTGGCTGGCCAACCAGCGCAGCGCGATGGCGCAGTCCAGCGATGTCCCGCGCGACACCGTCGTGGTGGCCGCTGTCGCCCTCAAATTCGGCGACGCGTTGACATCAGACAAACTGCGCGAGATTGCATGGCCGGTCGGCGCCGCACCGGCTGGCGCCTTCAAGACAACTAAGGAAGCGTTGGCTGGCGACTCCCCCAGACAGGCATTGCAGTCGATCAGCGCCAACGAGCCCATACTCACCACGAAGATCACCGGCCCCGGCCAGCGCGCCACGCTTTCAGCCGTGCTCGGCGAAGGTATGAAGGCAGTATCAATTCGGGTCAACGATGTGCTCGGCGTCGCAGGCTTCGTTTTTCCAGGCGACCGGGTCGATGTGCTACTGACGCGCACGACGCGCGACGACGATGGCGCGGACAAGAGTTTTGTCGACGTGCTGTTGCAGAGCATGAAGGTGCTTGCCGTCGACCAGGTTGCCGATGAAAGCAAGGACAGCCCGACGGTGGTGAAGTCGGTCACACTCGAAGCCAGCACCAGGGACGCACAGAAGCTGACGCTAGCAGCAGGGGCGGGACAATTGTCACTAGCACTGCGTCAGGCCGCAGCCAGCCAGGGCGAAACGACCGAACGGGTGACACTTTCCGACCTGACCGGCGAAACGCCGGCCGATGTCGTCGCCAGGCAGGCAGAGCTCGACAAGAAGGCCGCGGCCGAAGCAGAGGCTACCGCCGAGCGCAAGCGCGCCGAAGACAAGATTGCCGGGTTGACCCAGGCCGTGGAGCGGGTGGGAAGCCGCCTCGACGAACTGGGCAAGGTAAAGCCGGCTCCGGTCGTGGTGACGGCACCGCAGCCGGTCATCAAGGAAGTGGTCAAATACGTGCAGCCCGAGCCTGCGGCACGGGCAACGGTTGGCGTTTTTCGGGGTGTGAAGCTCGAGACGTATGACGTGCCGCGACAACAATAGCTAAGCGCGGCGAAATGGATGCTGCCACTGGCAGCGAGTGGGGAGACGGGGATGCGGGGATACTGCTCAGGGATAGCGACGGCCGCGTTGTCGTGCCTGGGGGCGCTGTTGCTGTCGAGCCTGGCGGCCGGTGCGGCCGACCGTTTCATCGATGTGTCGACCCCCAGCGTCCATCGGATTTTCCTGCCCATGTCGCAATCGGTGACGATCCAGGTGAGTGCCAATCTCGGTGACATCGTCGTCGGCGACGAGAAGATCGCCGATGCCCAGCCGATGACCGATCGCACGCTCTATGTCATCGGCAAGGGCGCCGGCACCACCACGGTCAATCTGTTCTCCACGGACAAGCGTTCGCTCGGAGCGCTCCAGATCGAGGTCGGCGTCGATGTCAGCGACATGGCGCAGGCGATCCGCCAGGTGGCGCCGAAGTCGCGAATCGAAATCGGCTCGGTCAATGGCAAGGTGAGACTTGCCGGACATGTCAAGGACGGCGCCACGCTGGCGGCGATCATGGCAGTTGCGCAGCAATATGGCCCCGACGCCGTCATCAACTCCGTCATCGTCGACGATAGCCAGCAGGTCAATTTGGAAGTGCGCGTGCTCGAAGCCAAGCGCAACACCGGCCGCGATCTCGGCGTGTCGATCAAGAGCAGGAACGGCGATGGCACGACCCGTACCGGTACCGGTGTTGCTGCCGTCGACGAGGACGGTGTCGTGCTCGGACCGGGCGGTCTGCTCAGCGGCCTCCTGTCCAACTCGGCTCCCTTCGGAGCGCTGATCACGCGCGTCATCGACAGCAACATCAAGGTCGATCTGATCATCGAGGCGCTCGAGTCCAAAGGCGCGGTGCGCACGCTCGCGAACCCCAACCTCACCACGCTTTCCGGCGAGCAGGCCAGCTTCAACGCCGGCGGGGAAGTGCCTATCCGCACTCTCGACAAAGACGGCGAGATAAGCATCGTGTACAAGCAATTCGGCGTCAATCTGCTGTTCACGCCGGTCGTACTCGACGACGGCAAGATCCATATGCAGCTGGCGCCGGAGGTGAGCGACCTGACCGGCTTCACCACCGCCGGCGACCCGATCTTCACCAACCGCAAACTGTCGACCGTCGTCGAGTTGCGCGACGGCCAGAGCTTCGCGGTCGGCGGGCTTCTTTCGAGCAAGACGACCAAGCTCCAGGACCAGGTGCCTTGGCTCGGCCAGGTGCCTGTGATCGGGACGCTGTTTCGCAGTTCGAGCAACCAGAAGGAAGAAACCGAACTGGTGGTGATCGTCACGCCGCACATCGTGCGGCCGGTGAAGCCCGGCGAGCAGCTGGCGACGCCGTTCGACAAGACACGGCCCGCCAACGATCCCGAATTCTTCGTGCTCGGCCAGCTCGAGGTGACCAAGGACATGGTCCGCAAATATGAACATGGCGAAGGCGTCACCGGCCCCTATGGCCACATGCTCGACTTCAAATCGAAGGACAAGATGCTCTATGTCAAGAAATAGCGGCTTGATCCTCGTTCTGTGCGCTAGCGCGCTATCGGGCTGCGCCGCGGACTATCTGAATCACTATGATTCGGTGACCCTGGCTGCCGGCGACACACAGAAATTCAATTCGATGCTGCAGACGGTCGACCCGCTCAATCCGGCGTCCAGAAATACAAGAATCGAGGGCGACGGCGCGCGCGCCGCAGCTGTTGCAAATAACTACAGATATCCACCGCCACCGCCACCGCCGCCGGCGATCACGGTCAATGTCGGCGGGTCAGGTGTGACGCAGTGAACTGAACGGAAGGATGCGGAGAGCGCCGGGCATCGAGGGGCTCTGGCGCAGGAAAGCAGAGAGTACGGTCATGTTAAGGGCCATTCGTGCATTCTGGAACGATCAACGCGGCATAGCGATGATCCTTGTGACGATTATGCTGCCAGTGCTTGTTGGCTTCGCCGTTCTGGCTATCGACATGAGCCGAGCCAATGGGCTTCACAACGACCTGCAGAAAGGCGTCGATGCGCTTGCGCTTGCGACGGCTGCAGAATTGGACGGCCGATCGGATTCGATCACCCGGGCAAACCTAGCGGTGACCACTCTTCTCAGTAATACGACCAAGTTTTCAAGATCGGGCAATCACACGCTCGCGCTGGCAGATGTGACCGTTACTTACTTGACTGGGATTCCGACGGACGACAGCACGACGCTGACGGCTGCTGGCGTAGATGCCGATGGCGTAAACTGGGCAAGCACCGATCCCAAAGCCGTGTCATTCTCGTTGGTGACCGTTAATCCGTCTGGATTGACAGATGGCGCGGGCGCTTTTGCAGCGCTCTTCCCAATAAACTATCTCGGCGGCACAACCACGATGGACATCCAGCCCCAGGCGGTGGCCGGGTTCGTTCAGTCCATCTGCGAAACCATACCTCTGTTCATGTGCAATCCGTTCGAGACGACCGACCCCTTGACCAGCAAGACGATCCAGCAGGCGTTCGCGTCGGGGGACACCTACGGCCGCGAATTTCGCGTCCTCAAGGCCGACAATAATCCGGGTCCAGGCAATTTCGGACTGATCGACAACAATCTGGATTCCCTCCGCGACGCCATTGCAATGGGAACCGCAGGCACCTGCTATAACCGCGAGGCGCTTACCACTAAAACCGGCGTCACCTTGGGGCAGGTCAATGCTGGACTGAATACTCGGTTCGATCTCTACAGCGGCTCCCTGAACAAGCAGAACAAGAACTGGGCCTATCGCCCGGCGAGCAATGTGCGCAAGGGCCAGAAGACCGGTTGCAGCAAGTATGATCCCGTAGCGGATGGTACGGCGCTGCCTCTTCCTCCTGGCGATAACTACGGCGTAGGTCACCCCGGAATGTCCGACAAGATCGCCAATGCGACGACCTTCTGGACCGCGTACTGGAGTGCCAACCATGGCGGCGCCTACCCCAACGTCCCTAGCACCACCAACCCGATCGGCACCGCTGTGCCGGCTTCCAGATATGATGTCTATAAGTACGAGATTGCGAACGGCCTTGTAGGAGACAAGTCGACGAACCCGACAAAAGAAACTGGTATCCCGTCCTGCTTTAAGGGCGACAACCCAACGCCTGACCCTGACCGCCGGTTGCTCAACATGGCGATTGTCGACTGCATAGCAAATACAGACAAGATCAACGGCCATTCCCAGCTCAAGCCCGATGGCTATGCCAGCGTGTTCGTCAACACCCCAATCTCAAAGTCCAACAAGGACGATGACGACGAAGGCACTGGGGCAGAGAAGCCCATCAGCCTTGAGATCGTCGACGTCGATGGAGGGTTTGCGAACAACACCCTTGTCGACAAAGCATTCCGTAACGAAGCGCAGTTGTACCGGTAGCGCCATGTTGATCGCACTGGGCCAGGCCATCCGCCTATTCCGTAGCGACGAGCGCGGCGGTGCTATGGTAGAGGCGACACTCGTAGTTCCATTCGTGCTGCTTCTCTCGGCCGGTGTGTTCGAATTCTCCAACGTTTTGAACAAGCGCTTGCTGCTCGAGGCAGGCGTGGAAGATGCCGCGCGCTACATGGCGCGATGCAATGACAGCACCTGGAACAATTGCGTCACCCTTGGCAAGAACCTTGCGGTCAATGGTGCCATCAGCGGCGGCAGCGCAAGAGTTCCGGGCTGGACCATTGCCCAAGTCACGGTCGCCAAGACTTCGTTGGCGGCAGTGGATGGCGGGGGGAAACAACTCTATCTCAGCAGCACCGGAACCGTCGACGTAGTCCAGGTCAGCACTTCGCTTCCTTACAGTGGCGTCGGGCTGCTGGGACTCATAGGCATCACAGCCATCAGCATAGATGCGTCCCATCAGGAGCGCGTGTTCGGATGGTAAAGGCGAGGGAAAGTTTCCGCGCGGACCAGTCTGGCGCCACCATGGTGGAGGTGACCATCCTCATGCCGTTGCTGCTGACGCTGCTGTTTGGCTTTGTCGATTTTGGCTACGCCTTCTACCAGTGGAACGCCGCCAACAAGGCCGTGCAGGCAGGAGCAAGGCTGGCGCAGATCTCGACGCCGGTGGCAAGCGGACTTTTGCTTGAGGCAATGACGCCCACCGACCCGCTGGACGTAGGCAAGCCCGTCCCCGCCAACTCCACTACTTACAGTTATATCTGTACAGCCAGCAGCGCAGGAACTGTTTCATGCACTTGCGGCGCGAGCGCCACTTGCAAAAACCTTGATGTCAGCCAGCCTGCGTTCGATTTTATCTTCAATGGCAGCGGCAGCCGGGCTGGAATGAATACTTTCCTGCCAATTCTAAAGAAATCCGAAGTCAGGATTCAATACCAGGCGTCCGGACTCGGTTACTGGACGCGACCCAGCGGGGCTGTGCCCACCATCACGGTGAGCATCACCAACCATCCCTTCCAATTTTTTTTCCTGGGCGGACTGCTTGGTTTCGGAACCATCACCATGCCCTCCATGCTGAGCACGGTCACGGGCGAAGACATGAAAAGCACCTGGCCATGAATGCCATCAACACCAAGGTTACGCCGACCAAGCGCAAGCAGGTGGCGCTGTTCTCGTCGGATCCGAATTTCAAGCGCGATGTGGCGACGCGGCTCGATGCGCTGGCGATCTATGACGTCAGGGTTTCCGAGACGAGCGACTTCCTCAAGGGGCCGCCCGCCGATACGCGGCCGGGCATCGTCATCCTCGATCTCGGCAGTGGCGAGCTGCTCGGCAGGTCCGGCATCGTCGAGGCGCGCGCGCTGTGGGCCAGCGTGCCGCTGATCGCGGTTTCCGACGAGCTGACCTCGGAACAGACGCGCGTTTTGGTGCGCATGAACGCCTCGGACTGGCTGCACAAGCCGCTCGACGGCAAGGAGCTGCTCAATGCGGTGACCTTCCACGACACCGGCAACCAGGGAACGAAGAGCCGGATCATCACCTTCATCGGCGCCAGCGGCGGCGCCGGCGCCACGACGCTGGCGCTTTCGGCGGCCGAATTCCTGGCTTCGAAATCGGCTGAACGCGCGGCGTCCACCTGTCTCGTCGACCTGGATTTCCAGAGCGCCAATTGCGGCGCCTATCTCAATTTGTTCAACCAGTTCGACCTTGCCGGCATCATCGGCCAGCCGGAGCGGCTCGATGTCGAACTGATGGACGTCATCAAGCTGTCGCGCCCGTCCGGGCTCACGCTCTACGCTTTCGAGCGGCCGCAACTGCCGTTCGAGCCACATGGCAGCGATTTCGTCTTCCGGCTGCTCGACCTCGTCGCCTACCGCTTCGACGACATCGTCATCGACCTGCCCAATCTCGAAACGCCCTGGCACAATTCCGTGCTGTCGACGAGCGACGAGATCTTCATCGTCTTCGAACTCAATGTCGCGTCGCTGCGGCAAGGCAAGCGGCTCTACAAGAAGATCCGCGAGCTGCGCGGCAATGCGGTCTCGATCACGCTGGTCGCCAACAAGCACAAGCGCAAATGGTTCGGGAACCATTTTTCGCGCAGCGAGCTCGAAAAGATCTTCAAGGCGCCGCACATCAAGTCGGTGGCGCTCGACAACGCGCTTCTGACCGATGCGCTGAACAGGGCCATCCCGCCTTCCGAAGTGGATGGGCGGGCGCGCTTCAACAAGGATCTGAAGCGGATGTTCAAAGAGCGGCTCGATGACGCTGCCCGGTAGATACCGGATCGCCCCAAAGCTCGCCGGCGCCTGCGTGCTCGGCGTGGCGCTGGCGCTGTCCGCCCACGACTTCGCCGAGGCGCGGTCGGCACTTTCGGAGCGGCCGCCGCTGCCGGCGATGGGACCCAGCCTGCGCAAAGCCGTTGCCTTCGCAACCCCGGAACAGCCGGGAACGATCGTCATCCGCAAGGACGAGAAGGCGCTTTACCTGGTGACCCGCCAGGGCCAGGCGCTGCGCTACCAGATCAGCGTCGGGCGCGACGGGTTCGGCTGGACGGGCGTCGTCAAGGTCGGGGCGAAGACCGAATGGCCGGAGTGGCGCCCACCGCAGGAAATGCGGGCCCGCCAGCCGGAGCTGCCGAAAATGGTGCCCGCCGGCCCCTACAATCCGCTCGGCGCAAGGGCGCTGTACCTCTCGCGGGACGGGCGCGACACGCTCTACCGCATACACGGCACCAACGACCCGTCGGGTGTCGGCTTCGACGGGACATCGGGCTGTTTTCGTCTCACCAACACGGATGTGATCGATCTCTTCAAACGCGTCGCGGTCGGCGCAAAGGTGGTGGTCCAATGACGATGATCAGCGAACCGGACATGCCGGCGATCGATATCGGAAACCAGGAACAGCGCGAATCGATTGCTACCGAGAAACCCAGCAAGGCAAAGACGATCGGCGTCATCGTCGCCGGTGGCGCGCTTCTGATCACCGCGGTCAACATGGCGGCCGCGGTCTATCTCTATCGGGGCATAAGCGACCTGCGTTTCGTCGAGGCGCGGCTGGAGCAGCTCGGCGCGTTCGAGCAGCGGATCGCGGCCCGGCTCGACACGGTCAACAACGGCTTCCAGAGCAGGTTCGAGAAACTGGACAGCCAGTTGCAAGGCAGCTTCAACGAGATCGATGGCAACATCGCCCGGTTGGGGCAGAATGCACCGGTCGCCGCTGGCGAGGCCATGCCGGGTGCGGAGGAACCGTCCGAGATCGCCACCAGCACGCTGGCGCAAGCGCCCGAAGCCCTCGACGGCGAGAGCGCGAGCGAACCCGGCGTCATCGAAGCGCCCGCACCCAGGAAGAGAATCGCGTCGGCCTCGCCCCCTGCCCCAAGCTCCAACTACCAGCGCATCCAGCAGCCCGACGGCAAGGTCTATTACCGCCGGATCAACTAGACGCCATATATTGCCCTAGAGATCGCGCTGCAGCGCCAGGATACGGATGGCCCGGACGGACCGCTCCCGCGCCTCAGTGAGGAAGGCGATGTGGCAGTAGGCACAGGCCACGATGCCCAAAAGCAGAACCAGGCTGTTCTTCAAGGTGAAATCGACGGCCAGCGAATACGGAAGACCCTTGGGCGACGTGAATTCGGCAATCGTGCTCGCCGTTTCCGAATGGCTGCCGACGGCGATCATCAGGCCAGCGAAAATCAAGGCGACGTGGTTGGCGAGGAACGAGAATGCCGACTTTTTGGTATGGCACGCCACCCAGCAGACGATCGCTGCCGCGGCAAGGATGACGGCGTCGACAGCCATGGAGCCGCCCAGCCAGACATCGACCTGCTGCCAAAGCACCGTCGACAGAGGGCGCAGTTCAAGCCATAGCCACCATGCGGTGGGGCTGGCCGGATAGGTGCCCAGCAACAAGGTCGCCATGCGCTCCCCTGCCAGGAGCGCCAGAATGAGAAACGGAAAGGCGAAAAGCAGAAGCGGCTTGCGTTTCATGTTCCCTCGACAATCTGCAAGCCAGGATAGGCCGTATAGATTGCTCAAGGCTTAACAGCCTACTTCCGGCCCTCTCCCGATTGCGAGCGTTCGAGGACGGCGAAGAAGATCACGGTGAGCACAAGGACGATCAGCAGCAGCACGAACGCGGCGGCCGCGCCTTCGTTGAGCGAAAGGCCGAGAAAGGCACGGCGATAGGCAAAGAAGCTCAGCACTTCGGTCGCGTTGCCCGGCCCGCCCTTGGTCAGGACATAGGGCAGATCGTAGGTCCGGAACTCGTTGATCAGCTGGATGATGATGGTGATCGCTGCGACCGGCCGAAGCATCGGCAGGGTGATGTAGACAAATTGCTGCCAGCCGCGTGCGCCGTCCACTTCAGCCGCCTCATAGGGATCGCGCGGCAGAGCGGCGAGCCCCGCGGCGAGGATCAGCACGACGAAGGACATTTGCTGCCAGATGTCGATCGCCGCCATCGTCCAGAGCGCCATGCCTGGCGTGCCGAGCCAGTCGAGGCGCGGCAGGCCGAACGTTTCCATCAGATGATTGGCGATGCCGAGATTGGGCTGGAGCAGCATGCGCCAGATCAAGGCGACGCTGATCGGCGACATCGCCATGGGAATGGTCAGAACCGCGAAATAGACGGGCTTCATCCGGACCGTCCGGTTGAGCATCAGGGCGATGCCGAGCCCGATCACGAATTCGCCGACCACCGTCACCGCCGAATAGCGCACGGTGAGCCAGAGCGCGTTCCAGAACAGCTCATCGCCGATCATCGAGGCGAAATTCTTGAACCCGACAAGCGGCAGAAGCTGCGGCTTGATCAAGGTCATCGAGGAGATCGAGAGGATGCAGGCATAGGCCAGCGGAAAGCCCATCACGATCGCCAGCAGCAGCAGGCCGGGCAAGGCAAAGGCCCAGCCGGTCCGCCACTCGCGGCCACGGGCAGCCCATCCTTTTTTGATCGCATTGTGCATCGTAGCCGAGCCTTGGTCGGTTGCTGATCTCGTCAAGATCCGGGGTCTGGACAAGTCCGGCGCGGCTGACACCGCCGCGCCGGATCTCCTTGCCGAGCCGGACCGCTATTTGTCGAGGAGCCCCTGCAGGCCGTCGGAAGCCGCCTTCAGCGCCGCGTCCGATGTCGCCTGGCCGCCAGCCGCCAGCGAGAGCTGGGTACCGAGCAGATCCTCGTATTGCGCCGAATAGGTGAAGATCGGGAACGACTTGCCGGTCGCCACCACATCCTCGGCGGTCTTGTAGAAGGGATATTTCGCCAGCACCGCCGCATCGGCATAGACATCGCTGCGCACGGGCGCGTGGCCCTCGAGCGCGCGCTTCACCGAAACATCCTTGCTCTGCACCCACTGGATGAAGGTCCAGGCGGCTTCCTGCTCTTCCGGCGACGTGTTCTTGGGAATGCCCCAGCCCCAACCGCCGCTTTCGCCATGGCCACCCGGCATCACCGACAGGCCGACCTTGCCGGCGACCGTCGGACACTTCACGGCATCGTCCATCTGCGGCAGCATCCACCAATAGGTGACCATGCTGAAGGCGGAACCGCTGCACATCAGGCGCATGGTGTCATCCAGCGTCGCCGATACAGCACCCTGCTGGGCGCCGTGCTGGATGTTGTCGACATAGAGATCGAGCGCCTTCTTGGCCTCTGCCGTGTCGAGGCTCGCCTTGCCATCGGCATTGAGATAGCTGCCGCCGGCGGAGAACAGGTAATTGGAGAATTCCATGCTGTTGGGATCGCCGCGCTGGCCCTGCATCGCGGCTCCGGCGACGCCTGCATTGGCCTTCATGAATTTGGAAATCGCCACATAATCTTCGAGGGTCGTCGGCAAAGCGAGTTCCTTGCCGGTTGCCGTCTTGTAGGCGGCCTTGAGCTTCTCGTCGCCGATCAGGTCCGTGCGGTAGAGGAGGCCCATCGAGTAGTTGTACATGGGCACCAGGAACAGCTGGTCCTTGGTCCGGCCGAGCAGGTCAAGCGTCGAGGGAATGAAGGGGCTCAGATCGTATTTGGATTTCTCGACGAAGGGTTTCAGGTCGGCCAGCCAGCCGGCCGCCGGAAATTCGCCGGCCCACAGGAAGTCGACCTCGAGCACATTGTAGTAGCTCTGCGGCGCGGTCAGCTGGGACACCAGCTTGTCGTGCATGTCGGGATAGCCGATCTTCTCGAACTCGACCTTGATGCCGGTCTGCTTCTCGAATTCGGGCAACAGCGCTTCGATGATCTTGGTTTCCGGCACGTCTTCCATCAAGGCGTGCAAGGTGATGGGCTCAGCCGCCCTGGCCGGAAGCGATGCGCTGACAACCGCTGCCCCGCTCACGGCCGTCATCAGCATTTTGATCAAGGTCTGCTTGTTCCAAGTCATAACTCTCTACTCCTCTTTCCCTCTGGACGCGGCGGTGATCCCGTCACGATTTCATAACCGGCTAGCGAGCCATGTCGGCTCTCGGAGCGACCGGCCTATTTCACGCTGCCGAACGTCAAGCCCTGGACGATGAAACGCTGGATGAAGCGGGAAGCCACGACCAGCGGCAGGATGGCAAGCACGACGCCGGCAGAAACCTTGGCGATCTGGACGCCGTTCGAGGTCTGCAACGCGGCGAGCGCAACCGGTATGGTCGCCGTCTTCGGCCCGCTCAAAACCAGGGCAAACAAAAACTCATTCCACGCCAGGATGAAGCCGAGCACGCCGGCGGCCGCGATACCGGGCATCGACACCGGCAGCACAATGCGCCAGAAGGCGCCCCAGGCGGTCGCGCCGTCGGTCATCGCCGCCCACTCCAGATCGACTGGAATGCCTTCGAAGAAGCCCATCAGGATCCAGGTCAGGAAAGGCAGGTTGAGCGCGGCATAAACGATGATCAGCCCGGTCAGCGAATTGCTGAGCTCCAGGCTGCGGAACAGTGTGAAGGTCGGCAGCACCAGCGCCACGGGCGGCAGCATTTGCGTCGCCAGAACGGCAAAACGCGCCCAACGACCGCCCGTGCGGAAGCGGGCGAAGGCATAGCCGGTGGTGGCGGCAAAAGGCAATGCGAGCAGAACCGAGCCGAGCGCGACGATCAGGCTGTTGAGGTAGGACTGTCCGAAGCGACCTGACAGCAGCGCCGAATAATTGTCCGTCGTAAAGGCCGGCATCAGCTCGTTGCTGTAGGATAGCTGCTCGGGCACGAAGCTCGTCCGCAGCACCCAGAGCGGCGGCAGCAGCACGATGGCGCAAACGACAATCAGCCCGAAATGCAGGCCGAAGCGGCGGCGAAAGGCAGGCCGTTCGCTTCCGTCCATGCTGGTCATTGAGCGGCCCCCATGAGGCTCGGCCGTGCGATGACCAGTTCGGTCTCGGGATCAAACAGGTGCATCGGCAACGGGTCGATGTAGAGCTCGACGATCGAGCCGACGGGCGCCGTGAAATAACGGCTCAGGCGGGCGGCGATCTCCAACGGCCTGTCGTCTCCGGCGGGATGGGCATGATCCTTGCCGGTGGGCTGACCCGCGATCTGGCCGATCAGGACGTTCTCGGCGCCGAGAGCCTCGACAGCCACGACCCGTACGGCAATCTTCTGCCAGTCCGGCTTGTCGGGGCTTTCGTGGAAATCCTCGGCCCGCACGCCCAGAATGACGCGGCGCCCGACACGCTCGCCATAGGCGTTGCGGTGGCGGGCGGGGACGGTAAGCACGGCACCACTGTCGGTCACGACGGAGAGCCCTTCGCCAGGTGCGGGCTGAAGCGTGGCCGGAAAGAGGTTCATCGGCGGCGTCGCCAGGAAGCGCGCGACGAAGGTGTTGACCGGGTCGGCATAGACTTCAAGCGGCCGGCCGGCCTGGACCAGGCGACCATCGCGCATGATGCATATGCGGTCGCCCATGGTCATGGCCTCGACCTGGTCGTGCGTGACATGGACGATGGTACGGCCGAGGCGCCGGTGCAGCTTGACGAGTTCGAGCCGCATTTCGGCACGCAGCTGCGCGTCGAGGTTGGACAGCGGCTCGTCAAGCAGGAAGGCCGCCGGTTCGCGAACGATCGCCCGACCGAGCGCGACACGCTGCCGCTGGCCGCCCGAAAGCGCTGCCGGCTTGCGGCCGAGAAGATTCTGCAGCCCGAGCAGGTTAGCGGCGTCCGCAATCTTGGCATCGATGACCGCTGCGTCGGTGCCGCGCATCTTCAGCCCGAAGGCCATATTCTGCCGCACCGACATATGCGGATAGAGCGCGTAGCTCTGGAAAACCACCGCGACGTTGCGGTCGCGCGGCGCGACATTGGCGACGCTCTTGCCACCGATGCGGAGATCGCCGGAAGAGATACTCTCCAGGCCGGCAATCATCCGCAGCGTCGTCGACTTGCCGCATCCCGACGGGCCGAGAAAGATCACGAATTCACCGTCAGGAATGGTGAGATCGACCTCATGCACCCCGTAATTGCCATTGCCGTAGAGCTTGGAAACGCGATCGAGCTCGATAGACGCCATAGACTTTCCTCATGAACCCGTCTGACCCGGCTGAACGCCGAAGGCCGGAGTCGAGCGAACGGTCATCTTAGAGAACAAAATATAACATTGAAAGCCTGCCTTCTGATCATATGTGTTCACTTTTTTGGATGGCGCGTGCCAGCATCAGGATCCGGTTACAGCCGCCAAAAGCCGTCAGGTCATGTAGACGCCGCCGGTCACGTTGACCCCCTGGCCAGTCATGAAGCGGGCTTGATCCGAACAGAGGAAGACGACGACGTCGGCGACATCCTCCGGCAGCTCGAGCCGGCCGAGCGGCGTCTGCGCGATATAGTCGGCGACCACCCGTTCGGGCGTGACTTGCCGCAGATGCGCCTCCCACTCGACTTCTCGCGATTGCATGCCGGTCTTGACGAACCCCGGGCAGACGGCATTGACGCGTATCCCTTTGGGCGCGAGCTCGCGGGCAAAGGCCTGCGTCCAGCCGAGCACGGCGAACTTGGACGCCGAATAATGCGCCAGGAGCGGCGCACCGACCTTCGCCGCAAGCGAGGCGGTGTTGACGATACAGCCCGTGCCCTGCTTGACAAAATGCCGTCCAGCGATCTGATTTGCCAGGAATACACCACGTGCATTGACGGAGAAGTTGAAGTCCCACTCCTCGTCGGTCAGATCCAGCGCATGCTGCATGGTGGACACGCCGGCATTGGCGATCAGGATGTCGCAGCCGCCAAGCGCTTCCAGTACGGCGGCAAAGGCCGCCTCGACGGAATCGCGACGGCGAACATCGACCGTGACGGCGACGGCACCGCCGCCAATCTCCTCGGCCGCCTTGCGCGCCGCGTCGGGATCCAGATCGCCGATCGCCACGGCGACACCCTGCCGCGTCAGGGCGGTCGCGATCGCGCGACCGATCCCCGCGCCGCCACCCGTCACAAAGGCACGCTTGCCCGCGAGTTCGGCAAGCACTGGAGGAATGACGGAGACAGCCGGCATGGTCGTATTCTCTCTGCTTGGTGGCGGAATGCGATCTGTTGATATCGAGATGCATACCAATAAATTCGAACGCTGCAAACATATTTTTGTTTGAAAATGTTCGATCATGCGGTAGAGTTGAAGTTGCAGACCGCTTCGTCAGCGGCTTACCCACCGGATACATCGATGGCCGACGACACCGCCTCTCCCCTATCGTCCACGCATGGCGCACCGCGTGATGCCGATCGTCAGCGCCTTCTCGCGCACGATCGACAAGCCCGCATCCTCGCTTTCCTGCGCCGGACGGGGTCGCTCACCGTCGCCGCGGCAGCGGCCGAACTCGCCGTTTCCGACATGACGATCCGCCGCGATCTCGTCGAACTGGAACGCGAGGGCAGGCTGGTGCGAATCCATGGCGGCGCGATCGAGGCCGATAACCCGCCGCTGGTCGCCATGGACAGTGAGGAGCCGAGTTTCGATTCGCGCTTGCGCCAGCGCCGTGACCCGAAGGCCGCGATTGCCGCCGCGGCGGCCGCCTTGGTTTCGGGATACCGCACGATCGCATTGGATGTCGGCACCACCACCTATCTGATGGCCGAGCACCTCAAGGACCTTCCGCACGCCAAGGTGTTCACCAACAGCCTCAGGATCGCGGCGGCGCTGAACGGCGGTGTGCCCGAAGTCTATGTTGCCGGCGGCCGCGTACGAGCCGACGAGATGTCGACCGGCGGACCCGCGGCCATCGCCCAGTTCGAGGCGCTGTGGTTCGACGTCGCCGTGATCGGCGTCTCCGGCATCACGGCGGACGGCCTTTTCGACTATTCCTTCGATGATACCGATATGAAGCGCGCCTATCTGAGACGCTCAGGCACCAAGATCGTGCTCTGCGATTCCGCCAAATTCCTGCGCATGTCGCTGGTGCGGATAGCGCCACTGTCGGACATCGATATCCTCATCACCGATGCCGAGCCGCCGGCCAAGATCGCCGCGGCGCTCGCCGCGGCCAAGGTCGACCTGCGCATCGCGCCGCCACTGACGCGCGACTGAGGCGCAATATTTTCACTTTATCCCCAAGGAGACGACTCGATGGTATTTGAATTTTTCGGCGACAAGAAGAAGGCTGTCATCTCGATGGCACATATCGGTGCCCTGCCGGGAACGCCCCTTTATGATGCCGATGGCGGCCTCGAAAAACTGATCGATGGCGTGCTCACCGACATCCGCAAGCTGCAGAGCGGCGGCGTCGATGCCATTATGTTCGGCAACGAGAACGACCGCCCCTATGTCTTCAAGGCGCCGCCGGAAGGCATCGCCGCCATGACCGCGATCGTCCAGGCGGTGAAGCCCGAGCTGAAAGTGCCGTTTGGCGTCAATTATCTCTGGGATCCGACCGCCAGCGTCGCGATCGGGGCGGCCACCGGAGCCCGTTTCGTGCGCGAAATCTTCACCGGCCTGTTCGCTTCCGACATGGGCTTGTGGGAGCCCGATTGCGCCGCCGCCTCGCGCCTGCGGCACAACCTTGGTCGCGACGACATGAAGCTTCTCTTCAACATCAATGCCGAGTTCGCACACTCGCTCGACCAGCGCCCGATTGAATTGCGCGCCAAGAGCGCGGTGTTCTCGTCGATGGCCGACGCCATCCTCGTTTCCGGTCCGATCACTGGCCAGCCGGCCGACCAGTCCCACCTGCGCAGCGTCTGCGAGACGATCAAGGACGTGCCGGTCTTCGCCAACACCGGCGTGAACATCGACAATGTCCGCGATGTCCTTTCGCTGGCGAGCGGCGTCGTGATCGGCACCCATTTCAAGATCGATGGCAATACCTGGAACGCCGTCGACGGCGATCGGGTCAAGCGCTTCATGGATGTTGTCGCCAGTTTGCGCTGAGAACGGCTTCCACGGCGATGCCGGCCATCGCACCGGCTCGCGGTGATCATATCGATCGTTGCAGGCCGGCGTCCGGAATGATCGACTGGTATCGAGCAGCGGGACACGATGAGGCAGACAGGTTCGCCCGCCTGCCCTTCCAGCATTTCAATGGATTCGACATGGCGTTCGTTCTCGGTCTCGATATCGGCACCACCTCGACGATCGGCATCCTGATCCGGCTTCCCGATCAGGTGCTGGGCCTCGCCTCGCGCCCCGTCACGCTACATTCAGAGCACGCGGGCTGGGCTGAGGAAGACCCCTCGCAATGGTGGACCAATGTCCGGGATATCGTGCAGGAGCTGCTCAGGACCAGCGGCATCAAAGCCGAGGAGATCGTGGCGGTCGGCACCACCGGCATGCTGCCGGCGGTCGTTCTTCTGGACCACCAGGGCGAGGTGCTGCGGCCGAGCATCCAGCAGAGCGACGGCCGCTGTGGCGCCGAAGTGGCCGAACTGCGGACCGAATGCGATGAGACGGCTTTCATCGCCAAGGCCGGCAACGGCATCAACCAACAGCTCGTCACCGCTAAGCTGCGCTGGATAGAGCGTCACGAACCGGAGGTGTTCAGCCGCATCGCCACCGTTTTCGGCTCCTATGACTATATCAACTGGCGCCTCACCGGCGAACGTGCGGTCGAGCAGAACTGGGCGCTGGAGGCCGGCTTCGTCGACGTTTCGACGCACCGGATCGACGACGATCTGGTGGCGCTCGCGCACATACCGCGCTCGGCCGTGCCACGAAAGGTCGCCTCGCATGAGATCCTCGGTTCCGTCTCGGCGAAGGCCGCGGATGAGACCGGCCTGATGGCGGGAACACCTGTCGTCGGTGGTGCGGCCGACATGATCGCCTCCGCGCTCGGCGCCGGAGTCGCCAAAGCAGGCGATGTCCTCCTGAAATTCGGGGGCTCGGTCGATATCCTGATCGCCACCGATCAGATCAAGCCCGATCCGCGCATGTATCTCGATTATCATCTGGTGCCGGGCCTGTTCATGCCCAATGGCTGCATGTCGACCGGCGGCTCGGGCCTCAACTGGTTCGTACGCAATTTCGCCGGCGGCGAGATGGTCGCGGCACAGGCCGAGGGTATTTCGGTACACCAGCGGCTCGATGCGCTGGCGGCAGAGCGTCCCGCCGGTGCCGATGGCCTCATCATCCTGCCCTATTTCCTCGGCGAGAAGACGCCGATCCATGATCCAGCGGCCCGTGGCGTGATCGATGGGCTGACGCTGTCGCACGATATCGGCCATGTCTGGCGCGCTTTGCTCGAGGCCTATGCCTTTGCCATCGCGCATCATATCGAGGTGCTCAACGACATGGGTCACCGGACCGAGCGCTATCTCGCCTCCGACGGCGGCTCGAGCAGCAAGGTCTGGATGCAGATTGTCGCGGATGTCCTGCAAAAGCCGGTCCAACGACTGACCGGGCACCCCGGCTCTTGCATCGGCGCTGCCTGGACGGCGGCGATCGGCGTCGGCCTAACCGACGACTGGTCGGGCGTTTCCGGTTTCGTCAGCTTCGCCGACCGGCTCGATCCCGACCCGCGCAAGGCTGACATCTACCGCGACGGCTATCGCCGCTATCGCGATCTTTATGCGCGCCTGTCGGCTCCTGGCGCGACCAGAGCGGGATCGTCATCGTGATGTATCGCGCCGTCGCCTGGGACATCGACGGAACGCTGATCGACAGCGAGCCGTTGCATCATCAATCCCTCCTCGCCGGCTGCCGCAACTGGAACGTCGATCTTGACGACCTGCCCGACCAAGCCTTTCGCGGCATCCATATGGGCGACGTCTGGACAATGCTGCGTCCGCGTCTCCCAGTCGGGCTCGACCAGGCGGAGTGGCTCGCCGCTATCAATGCCCACTATGTCGCGAACCGGGCGAACGCCGTCCCAATCCCCGAGGCGGTCGAGACGATTCGGACCCTGGCTGACCGCGGCGTCCCGCAGGTCTGCGTCTCGAATTCCGGCCGGCAAGTCGTCAATGCCAATCTCGATGCGCTCGGCGTGCTCGATCATATGAGTCTCACAATCAGCCTCGACGACGTGTCGGCCGGCAAGCCCGACCCCACGCCCTATCGCGAGGCCTGCCGGCAGCTCGCCATGGCTCCAGGGTCGGTGGTGGCTGTGGAAGACAGCCGCACCGGCACCAAGGCAGCACGAGCCGCCGGTCTGTTCGTGGTTGGCTATCTCCCCAGCGGGAGCCTGCTCGGCGACGACGTCGACCTCAGTACCAACCGTCTGTCGTCGATCCTGGACCTGTTTCCCGGCTGAGGGTTGCGCGTCGTTACCTTCCAGGTGTGCGCTTGACCATGCATTCAGGATCGTAGCGTGATGGCAACTGATCGATTCACATCGACCGGTAGGAATCCCCCTTGCGCCTCGGCGTCGTGAAACCGCAAACGACACCACACCAGGATGGACGCTTGATGAACGACCTCCCCCAAACACTTGCAGCGGACTCGCTCGGGCCAACCGTGACGATTGGAGAAATCCTGGTAGAGATCGTCGCGAGGCAGACAGGCACCGGCTTCCGGGAACCTATCGACCTCATTGGCCCCTTTCCGAGCGGCGCGCCCGCCATCTTCATCGATCAATGCGCACGTATGGGCGGAGCGGCCGCAATGGTGGGCGTGGTCGGCGACGACGATTTCGGCGTCGTCAACGTGGAGCGCCTGAAGCGGGACGGCGTAGACACTTCCGCCATCGCTGTTTCCCCGGATTATCCGACGGGCAGCGCCTTTGTTCGCTACCGCACGGACGGAAGTCGCGATTTCGTCTACAACATCGCCAAATCCGCCGCCGCCCGGCTGGAATGGACCCCGCAGGTCGAGGCGCTGATCGCGCGTTGCGGGCATATCCACGTCATGGGAACGGTGTTCGCAAGCCCCGCCGCCTGGGCGATCACCGAACGCGCGATCCCGCTGATCAAGGCGCGCGGCGGCACGATGTCGCTCGATCCGAACCTGCGCAAGGAATTGCTGGCGCACGGCCAGACCGAGGAGAAATTCGCCGGCCTGGTGGACGAAGCGGACCTGCTGCTGCCGTCGGGCAACGAATTGTTCCTGGCCGCCGGCATGGACGGCGAGGAACGCGCGATCGAGGCGCTGTTCAGACGAGGGGTCAAGGAGATCGCTGTGAAGCGCGGCGAACATGGCGCGTCAGCCCGTCAAAGCACCGGAGCCCGCGCCGATTGCCCCGGCCTGATCGTCGAGGAAACGGACCCCACCGGGGCCGGCGACTGTTTCGGCGGAGCCTATGTCGCCTGCCTGCGGCTGGGCATGGCGCTGCAGACGGCGCTCGAATTCGCCAACGCGGCAGGCGCGCGCAACGTCACACGCCTCGGCCCCATGGAGGGAGCCGGCACGCCGGCCGAGCTGGAAGATTTCATGGCAAGAACGGCGAGAAGAAATTGATGCGTGTGGCGATCGAAGATGTGCCGGCCCTGCACAGGGAAGGCAAGAAAATCGGGGTGACCTCGGTGTGTTCGGCGCACCCGCTGGTGCTGAAAGCCGCACTGCGCCACGGCCGGGAAACCGGCACCACCGTGCTGATCGAGGCGACGTGTAATCAGGTCAATCATCTGGGTGGTTATACGGGCATGACGCCGGCCGATTTCGCGGCGATGGTGGAAGCGCTCGCGGCAGTCGAGCGGTGCCCGGAAGAGCTGATCGTGCTTGGCGGGGATCATCTCGGCCCTAATCCCTGGAAAGACCGGCCCGCCGAGGAGGCGATGGCGCAGGCCGGGAAGATGGTCGATGCCTATGTCCGCGCCGGCTTCCGCAAGATCCACCTCGATGCTTCGATGGGCTGCGCGGGTGAACCGGCGACGCTAGACGACCACACGGTGGCCGGGCGCGCGGCCAGGCTGGCGGGCGTCGCGGAGCAGGCGGCAGCGCAGAGCGGCGGGGCAAGCCCGGTCTACATCATCGGGACGGAGGTGCCGCCGCCCGGCGGCGCCGATCACACATTGGATGCGATCACCCCGACCAGTCCGGAGGCCGCTCGCCAGACACATGCCATTCACGCCCAGGCGTTCCACACAGCCGGGCTTGAAAGCGCATTTTCCCGCGTCATCGGGCTTGTGGTGCAGCCGGGCGTGGAGTTCGGCAACCAGAATGTGATTTTCTACGATCGGGCAAAGGCCCGCGACCTGGCGGCAACCCTCGACAGATTGCCGTCGCTCATTTTCGAAGCCCATTCGACGGACTATCAGGGTGAGAGGCCGTTGCGTGAACTCGTCGAGGACGGCTTCGCCGTCCTCAAGGTCGGACCCGAGCTGACCTTCAAGCTGCGCGAGGCGCTGTACGCGCTCGACCTGATCGCTTCCGACCTGGTGCCTGACTATGGCGAGCGGCCGCTTTACCACGCAATGGAAGAGCTGATGCAAGGCACCCCCAAGAATTGGGCAAGCCACTATCATGGAAGCGATGCCGACAAGCGGACGCTGCGCCACTACTCCTATTCCGATCGCATCCGATATTATTGGGCGATCCCGCAAGCCCGTGCCGCCTGCAACCGTCTCTTCGATTCGTTGAACGGCCGCAAGGTGCCGGTGATGCTGTTTCTCCAGCACCTGCCTTCTGCAGTCACATGGGCTGACCGGGCCTGCGACGTCGAGGAGATCGCGATCGGTCACGTCCGGCGGAGCATCGAGGCCTACGCCCGGGCATGCGGCACCTGAGATCCTCGTCCGGTCCTTCAAGGCCAGAGCGGATGGGCTGGCGGGCGGCAGGAACGCTTACAGCGATGGCCCCAATCGGATCGGACTGCCGTCGCTGAAACGGGATTGACGGAACCTGTAGAGGTTGTGCCCGGTCTCGTTGCCTTGGACGAGGTCGGACAACACACGGCCGATGCCGGGTCCGATGCCGAAGCCGTGGCCGCTCATCCCGGTCGCTATAACGAGACCCGGGATCGCAGCGGCGCGATCGACGATGGGCACGACATCAGGCATCGCATCGATCATGCCCGCCCAGCTCGCCTTGAGCGGTACAGTCGTGAACTGAGGGAAAAGCTCCCTGAACCCGCGGTCGATGGCGCGGAGCGCCGAAGTCTCGGGAGCGGGATTGAGGACCCGCATCCGTTCGAAAGGGCTTTCTTCATCCGCGTTCCATCTGCGCGGCGTCGACCAGCCATCCGGGTATCCTCGCGGCGCGGCCGGCAGGTAGCGCGTGCCGAAGGGATTGGCCATCAGGGCGCTGAAATATTTGCCCGCATGGCGAAATGCGTCCGGCCCTATGTAGAGTTGGCTGCTGCCTCCCGATGCGAGCGTATACCCGCCATCCTGCCTGCGCCGGAAAGCGATGCGTTCGTCCGCGGCGGCACCGGCGTGGATCTCCGGCATCGGGGCTGTCGCGGCGACGGTCGCCCTGACGCTGAGCTGCGGAATTGAGATGCCGTGGGCGCGCAGGAAGAGCGACGTCCACGCGCCGCTGGCGACGACGACGCTTGAGGTCGCGATGCGCCCTTTCTCGGTCCAGACGCCACTGATGCGTCCCGCCGAGATGTCGAGCATACGTGCCGCGCAATTCTCGGTGATCGTCACACCTTCGCGGGACGCCAGGCGAGCAAGCGCGGGCACCGCGACCCAAGGTTCCGCCCGCATGTCCGATGGGGTGATCATTGCGCCTTTGAACGGTCGCGACATGGCCGGGATCAGGCTTGCCAACTCACCTTGGTCGAGGAGACGCGTGTCGACGCCATGAGCCTTGGCAATCTCGAGAAACTTCGCGAAACCGGCCATCTCCTTGTCTGTCCGCGCAAGGTAGGTAACGCCCGTCTGCTTCAGTCCTATGTCCTCGCCACATTCCTGCGCCAGTTGCCGCCAGAGGCGTTGCGCTTCGATGACGATCGGCAGTTCGTCGGCATCGCGGCCCTGCTGCCGGATCCAGCCCCAATTGCGCGAGGATTGCTCGGCGGCGATGCGGCCCTTTTCCAGCAGCGTCACCGAGACGTTCCGTCGCGCCAGGAACAGTGCCGTGCTCACGCCAATGACCCCGCCGCCGATGATCACGACGTCCGAAGTCTTCGGCAGGGGCTGCTGGAACTGGATCGAGGTGGCTTCGGTGAAGGGGAAGATTGTCAAAGAGCACCGTCCTTCTTGGTATGCTGCGGCGACATCCGGTCCACGCTGGCAGCGAGATCTGGCCGCCGTGAAATGTCGATACCACACGAGGAGATTGATCGTCAGCTACTGCTTGCCGACAAGGACGGCGACAGATCGCGGGTCTGGAAGCCCCTCTGGACAATGAGTTCTGAAACTGTCGGCCAAAGGCTGGCGACTGTGCAAGCGTGCCCCACTATTGCGTTATCGGCGGCGGCATCGTCGGCCTGGCGACGGCCATGCGGCTGGTTGAGACATATCCCGGCTGCAGCCTGATGCTGTTGGCCCGAAATACTGTCCGAGCCTCGGCCTCGCCGACCTGCTCCCGCACGAAGCAGGCCGTGCGCAAAGACAGTGCCTTATCCATGATTTCCTGTTCGCACAAACGGACCGCATGCTGCACGTCTGCAACGCCCCTTCACCCGCCGCCATCTCGGCGATACCGATTGCAGAGATGATTCGAGATCGCCTCATGCAGGGCTGCTGAAAACGAGGCGGTATGCATGGAGCCGCAACGCCCGCTGAACGCTGGAGTATCCATCTTGGCCAAGAAAGGGATTGGGGCACCGGCCACGGCCAACGCAGCTTTTGCGTCAGAACCAGATCCGCTCACCACCGGGCCAGCAATTCCGCTCCCGGCGAGAAGGTACTTGGCCTGCCGGCTATAGCCGCTCGGCTCAGGCCTGCGGTTTCCGCAAGCGTTAGCCTCCTGTGGACGCCGGCATTTTTGGCTGCGCAAAGATCTCAGGCGAAACGACGGCCGACGTCGTCGCAGGTTCGACCGTCATAGGTATAGCTCGACGACCTCCCTATGGTACACGTCCACAGGATGCACTGACACTCAAGCCAGCTTGGCTAAGCCAGAAATCTTTAAGTCTTTGAAATGACCTGACTATTTATGGTACCGTTGGCTGGGATCGAACCAGCGACCTCCGGATCCACAATCCGGCGCTCTAACCATCTGAGCTACAACGGCACGTTGCCCGAGCGGATCGAAACAGAAACTCATCCGCCCGCTCTGTCGTTCGGCGATGCGTCCTTACGGGCTTATGGATTCTAATTCAAGGCTTTTGGAAAGCAAAGGTCACTTCCCCACATCGACGCGGCATTTGGCTGGCAAGAAGGACCAGGCGCCGGACAAAGAAAAAGGCCGGCGGGAGGAGGTGCCGGCCTTTTCCTGTTACGAGCCAGCGGGAGGAGGTGCTGGCTGGTCACCCCGGGGAGCAGAGGGAGGAGGTTCCACTCACCGGGTCTTCCTTGATGGCTGCCATCATACACCTGATCGTTTTTAAGAAAATGCGACCTTTTGTTGCATCTTCCGATCATGCGCAAATGTTAGGCAACCTTGATTTCCTTCATCGCCTTCTCGAAGGCGGTCTTGATCGGCTTGGAGACGTCCTCGGCCGCCTTGGAGGCAACGGCCTGGAAGTCCTTGGCCTGCTCGACGGTCGATTCGACGCGCTTGCGCAGGAAGGCGGTCTGCAACTCGACGACTTCCGACAGCGACTTGGCGCCGATCAAGGCTTCGAGGTGGGAAAAACCGGCCTCGGCATTGGCACGCAAAGCGGAGATGGTCTTGAGCGACAGGTCGCTCGAAACGGTCTTGGCGGTCTCGTAGGTCGACTCCAGAGCCTTCTGGGTCTCCTCGGCGCCGGTCTTCAGCTTGGCATAGGCCTCTTTCGACTGCTCAACGCCCTTTTCGGCGAAAGCGCGGATCTGGTCGGTGGCCTTGGAAGCGTCGAAGCTCGGGAATTCAACGTTTTCGATCGTCTCGGCGGTCTTGGTCCTGGACATTTTCCATCCTTTTCAGCGGCAGCGGCTTTGACAGAAAGCCGTCTCGTTCATGTATGATGGCAATATAAAGGCAAATTTTGTGCATTGCAATATCTTTGTTGCAGTGCACCATAAATTTCTTTTGGCCGTTAACCAAGAGCCCAGATTCCAGCCTTTGCACGTTCTGGCTTGTGGACCTTCGCGCCTCCGGCTTTTATTAACAAAGCGTTAACTGCAAAATCGCCGCTCCGTGAGGTCCGCCAAGCGCATGCCGTCCGAATATTCCTTCCTCGATGTCGCCGTGCTCGACGCGGTCCGCCAGCGCTTTGCGGCAGGCGACGCGATCGCGATCCTGTCGGCGGATCTGGAGCAGGTGATCTGGGCCAACGGGCCAGGAGCCGCGATGTTCGGTTATCCCGACATCGAGGCGATCATTGGCGCCTCGGCGCAGTTGCCCGTGATCGCCAGGCGCCAGATCATGGCGACCAGCGGATTTCCCGAGATTGGCAGTGACCGCGCCATCATGGTGCGGCTGGCGACCGGAATGACCAGCCGCGCCGTCGGCTTCCTGGCCAGTGCGGTGACCATGCCGGACGCCGAAAAGGCGATCATGCTGGCGGTCCCGGCGGCTCAGACCGGGTCACGCAGTGCCAGCGAAATCGCCGCGCGCGCCATTAGCGGCTTCACCGAGGATGGTCATTTCATCGCCTTTGTCGATGCCGGGGGCAACGTCGAGGCGGCCTCGGAGGGATTTTCGGCGCTGGGCATCCTGCCGGAGACGCTGGCGGCACTGGTTGCCGACGTCGCAGCCGAGAGCGACCGCATCGTCAAGCGCCTTGTCCCCGGCGGCACGGCCTCCTATCCGGCGGGGCTGGCAAGATTGACCGAGGAGCGGCATCTGCTGGTGGTGATCGACGAGGACCAGCTCGACGACACCGCCCCTGCGGGCGAACATCCTACGCAAACCATTGCCGAGGCAGCACCGGCTGGCGACGCGGCCTCCCGGCCGGAACAGGGCGCAGAGACACCGACCGACGAACCAGGCGCCGCGTTGCCGACCGAGGACGTCGCCGGATCGCGGCCGCATGCGATCGCCGACGCGACCGTACAGACGCCGACGGCGGCCAACAGCGATCAGCCGGCATTGGAGCGCACGCCGGCGCAGCACGACCATTGGTACTTCAACGCCGGCGAGGACGGAGGGCAACAGGCGCCGCGACCTGCCGCGCCCGGACCTGAAGCTCCGGCCGAACCGGCGGCCCTGGAAATCCAGTCCACTTCCGCGGCCACGCCGACGACCGTCTCGGCGATGGACCGCGCAACGGCGCCGGTGCGCTTCGTCTGGCGCACCGATGCCGAAGGCAAGTTCAGCGCGCTGTCGCCGGAATTCGCCGACATCGTCGGCAAGCCGGCGGCCCCCCGTGTCGGGCCCCCCAGGACGGATGGAGCCGCCCCACTCGCCCGATATTCCACACGCGCCATAAACGCCGTGTGGTATACACAACCTGAC
>NZ_JAMYMR010000015.1:0-126480 GCF_040318635.1 Mesorhizobium sp. M1066 | reverse complement strand
CCCCCTCTCTGGGGTGTGTGTTTCTCCTCCTGTCCCTCCCCTCACCCGCGGCCCCCGCGCGCCCCGCCCCCGCCCGCGGGCCCCCCCCCCCCCCCCCACGCCCGGTAAGGACACCCAGTCAGGCAGCTTGCTGCAGGGCGCGCTCATTGACACCGCCTTCGCCCAGCCCGGAAAGCGCTTCGTCCGTCGCGACCTCCTCTTTCAATGTCTCGTTGAGGAGCTTGACCACGTCGCTCTTGCCAAGCTGTTCAGCCCACGCGACCAACGTGCCATAGCGCGCGATTTCATAGTGCTCGACGGCCTGTGCCGCGCCGACCAGCCCTGCATCCAGCGCTGGGTCACCCTTGTATTCGTCGAGAATTTCCGACCCTTCCTCAAGAATGCCGTCGATCGCCGGACAGGTCTTGCCGCGGGCCGGTTTGTCCATAAGTTCGAACACTTGCTCGAGCCGATCGACCTGGCCTTCGGTTTCCATGCGATGTTTCTCAAAGGCCGCGGCCACCTCTTCGGATTCGGCGCCCTTTGCCATCTTCGGCAAGGCTTTGAGTATCTTCTTTTCAGCGTAGTAAATGTCCTTCAGCCCATCGAGGAACAAAGCCTCCAGTCCCTTTGTCGTCGCTCTTTTTGCAGTCGCCATGATTTGTCTCCCTTGGATTGTCGTGAAAGCTCACCGGCGGTGTAGCCATGGACTAACTTTCCATGGAAGCAGTTGTTCCCTGGGCGCCACTCGGAAGGGCCGCACGCCAAACACCGCTTTTGTCGAAAGCCGATCGCTGTCAAAAGGCGATGGATGATGACGGTGTGAGAACCGCCGGCAGGGGACGGAGAGCACCGGGGTCGCGCCATATGGAGCAGATGGTGAAAAGAAACCCTTCCGATGGGTTCATATACGAAATCATATTTACATATAAAACAAATCATGATGATCTTGCAGTCGTGCAACGCGGCTAAGGTGGTTGGTTCCGGCTTACATCACTGAGCCTGAATGCCAGCAGATGATCGTGCACAAATGAAATCAACATGATGTCGCGGTCGAGCCAGCCGTGCATTGGTCGGATCCGGGGAGTACGGCATGCCGTTTGATGTCATCGTTGTCGGAGCCGGCGCAGCCGGGGCTGTTCTTGCCGCCCGACTCACCGAAGATGCGGCCACGAACGTGCTTTTGCTGGAAGCGGGGCCGGACTACCGGAGCGGCGAGCAACCTGCCGAGATGGCTAGTCCAAATCCCTTCAACCTGCTGCTTCCCGATCATTTTCAGCAACAATACATGTATCCCGACCTGATGGCTCGCCGCACCAAGCGGCAGGAACACCGGGTCTACTGGCGCGGCAAGGGGCTTGGCGGTTCGACGGCCGTCAATGGCCAGATTGCCATTCGCGGCGTGCTCCATGCATTCGACCGCTGGGAGGAAATCGGATGCAAGGGCTGGTCGGGAGCCGACGTGCTGCCCTTCTTCTGCCGCTTGGAGGATGACCCGATCGCGGCCAATTTTCACGGCAGCGGCGGCCCGATTCCGATCTACCGCGCGCCTGTCGAAAGCTGGGGAAGCGTCGACAAGGCCATGCGCCAAAGCGCGATGGCTCTCGGCCATCCCTGGCATGACGATCTCAATGCTCCGGATGCCGAAGGGGCTTGCACCTATCCCATCAACAGTCGAGCCGGCAAGCGCGTGTCGGTCAATGACGGCTATCTGGAAGCTGCCCGCGACCGGCCGAACCTCACCATCATCGGGCAGGCGACGGTGGACAAGGTGCTTTTCGATGGCAAGAAAGCGATCGGCGTTTTGGCCATCTTGGCCGGTCAGGTTCGCAAATTCGAGACGCCGCTGGTCATCGTCTCGGCCGGGGCCATCCACTCTCCGGTCATCCTGCAGCGCTCGGGCATCGGTCCGGCGGCTCTCTTGAATCGAAAGGACATCGAGGTGCTTGCCGACCTGCCGGTCGGCGAAGGTTTCTTCGACCATCCTTATTGCCGCATCGAACTGAAGCTGAAGCCGGAATTCAAGGCGACCGATGTCGACGCGCGGCATACCAACTGCTGTGTGCGGATGAGTTCGGGCGTGCCGGGCGCTGAGCGCGACGACATTCTCTACGTCGCCATGAACCATGGCGGTATCGGCGTGGAGTCCGACAGCGCCCAGTTCGGCGAGGCCATGGTCAATCTGATCCTGATGGAGGCCAAGAGCCGCGGCACCGTGCAACTGCGTTCCGCCAACCCTTTCGACCAGCCGATCGTGGAAGAGAACATGCTGGACGATCCAATGGATCTCCAGCGCATGCGTATCGCCTATCGCCACCTTGGCGAGATTGCCCGGCAGGCGCCGATCCAGGCGATCGCCGAGCGCGTCCTGCTGGGGGATTCCGATCTGCCTTTGTCATGGCTCGAAACGGCAAGCGACGAGGAGGTCGACAATTTCCTGCTGGCGCAGTCTTCCGATGCGCAGCATGGGATCGGAGGCTGTTGCATGGGAAGGCCCGGCGAGGCCGTGGTCGATCCGGAATGCCGGGTCTACGGTTTGGAAGGACTGCGGGTTATCGATGCGTCGATCATGCCGCTCGATTGCCAGGCAAACACCAATCTCACCTCGATCATGATTGGCGAGAAAATGGCCGACAGCCTGCGCCGGTCCATCTGACAGGTCGCTGCCGAACGGCATACGGTCGCGAGGGCAGGCCCGCGCACAAAGGCGCGGGCCTTGAATGTCAGCGAGTGACATCCACCGTAATCGTCTTCAGGTCGCACATTTCCATCAGCGTGTGCCGCCCACCGGTGCGACCGATGCCGCTCTGCGTCCCGGCGGCGCCGCCGGCAGGGATGTGCGGCTCCCAATAGCAACTCATCTCGTTGATGTTGACGATGCCGACCCTCAGGCTTTCAGCAAAGGCAAAGGCGTTCTTGATGGTGCTGGTGAAGACCGCGGCCGACAGGCCGTAGGGGCTGGACGCCGCAAGTTCCATCGCCTCCTCGTCGGTCTCGAAGGTCAGCACGGGTGCGATCGGCCCGAAGGATTCCTCGACATTGAGCAGGCTTTCCCGGGTCAGTCCCGTGACGATCGACGGCTCGAAATAGAGATTGGTGGCAAAACCCGACGCCACATTGCCGCCGGTGACGATCTCGGCGCCACGTGAGCGGGCGTCCGCGATGTGGCTGAGCACCTTGTCGACGGCCACCGCATTGTTGACCGGCCCCATCGTCGTCGCGGGATCGAAAGGGTCGCCCATTTTCACCTTCGCGGCCGCTTTCACGAGACCTTCGATGAAACGGTCATGGACGGATTTATGCACCAGCACGCGTTCGGTGGCCGTGCAGATCTGCCCGGCATTGGCAAAGCAGCCGGCCCCCACCTGGGCGGCAGCCATATCGATATCGGCATCGGCGAGCACGATGGTCGGACCGTTGCCGCCCATTTCGAGCAGAAGCGGCTTGCCCGCGCCACGCCGGGCGATCGTCGCGCCGGTGGCGGAACTGCCGGTGAAGCCGATGGCATGGGTGCCCGGATGAACGACCGCCTCGTCGCCCACCTCCGCACCGTCACCCAGAACGAGATTGATAACGCCGTCCGGCAGGCCCGCCTCGATGAAGCATTCGACAAGTGCCGTGGCAATCAGCGACGTCGTCGGCGCGGGCACCCAGACGACGGTGTTGCCCGTTGCGATGGCCGGTCCGAGATAATAGAGGCAGGGCAGGGCGAGCGGGAAATTCCAGGGTGTGATGATGGCAAAGACGCCCTTCGGCTGCAGGAAACTGAAGGCGCGCTTGTTGGCATCGGCAAGCGGAAACGCCGCCGTCTCCAGCCACTTCATCTGCTCTGCCGCATTGCGGAAACCCAGAGCTGCCGCCGATGCTTCGGCCTTTGCCTCGCTGTGGAAGGGCTTACCCTGTTCCAGGCAGAGCAGGCGCGCAAGCTCCTCGGCGCGCCTGTCGATCGCGTCGGCGATGCGCATGCACAGCTGAGCGCGCGCGAAGGTTCCCATCTTGCGCATGGTCTCGCGTGCGCCTTCGGCGGCTTTCACCGCGCGACCGACATCGGCGCGGGTGGAAAGGGAGAGATAGCCGAGATGCTCGCCCGTCGAAGGACTGTCGATTTTCAGGAATTTGCCCGAGCTGCCGGCAATCCACTCGCCGCCGATGCGGTTGATGCCGATGCGGGCGGCTGCTTCGGGCTCCGAGACGATCGCCATGCCACGCAGGTTGGGGCCTTCGAGAGAAGATTTGAAATGGACTGTCATCATGCGTTCCTTTGGCCGAATTCGGATTGGATGTTCAAAATGGCGGCGCGGCTGCGTTCCACGGCTGCGATGAAAAGTCTGCTGCCGGCCGAAGCGCTCGCCTGCGATGGCGTGCCGATGACGCCGTTGTCGCGGATGGCTTCGAAACGGCGCCAGACGGTGACGACCGGCGCGGCGTAAAGGTGAGGATCCGGCCAGGATGGCGGGGTGCCGCCCGGCGGGATGAGATCGCGGCGAACGCTGTCGCCAAGCACATGCATCATCAACGAGGTTTCAAGCGCGCAAGCGTGACCGGTGCCGGTGGCGATGTCGGGCAGGGCCTGCGCCGCCACATCGGCGATGAGATCGAAATACGAGAAACCCGCGGTGACGATGCCACGCTGGCCAAGGGTGGTGATCGCCACCTGGATCGCGGCGCGGTTTCCGCCATGGCCGTTCAGCATGACCGGCAGGAAGCCGTCTTCGGCAAGGCAGGTGCAGAGATCGACGAGCACGGCGATGAAGGTCCGCGGACTGAGGCTCATCGTGCCGGAGAAGGAGCGATGATGCTCGGACGAGCCATAGGCGAAAGGTTCGGCGACACGCATGGAAGCCTGTCCTTCCGCCGCGGCGAGAGCGACTGCTTCCGCAAGCCAGCAATCGACGCCGAGAGGCAGATGCGGGCCATGTTGCTCGACAGCGCCGAGCGGCAGAATGACGACGGGTTTATGCACGCCGGCTGTCGCGTGTCTTTCCGTATCCGGCGAGGTCATCAGCGCAAAGCTGGACCTGGGCGGGATCGGCAAGGCCGGAACTGGCTCGCTCATCGTGCTGCCTCGACGAGCCGCGCCTTGGCGTAGGTCATGCCGGAATCGGCCAGGAGAGCGACCATGATGATTGCACCCTTGTAGAGTTCGAGGCTGGAAGGATCCGTGCCGAACACCCGAAGCGCAGTCGTCAGCAGACTGACGATCAGGGCGCCGACGACCGCCCCCCACACCGTTCCCCGTCCGCCGAAGATACTGGTGCCGCCAAGCACGGCAGCGGCGATCGCGTCCAGAAGCAGCGAGGTACCGCCGATATTGGGCGTCACGACAGGCACCCGGCTGATCATGATCACGGCCGTCAGGAAGACGAAGATGCTGGAGGCGCAATAGACGAGGATCGTGTGTTTCGTCACCGGGATGCCGGCAAGTTCCGCGGCTCCGGCATCCGACCCGAGCGCATAGGTCCGCAGCCCGAAACGGCTGTGCCGCATCAGGATTGCTGCTACGGCAACGATCAGGAGCGTTGCGAAGATGACATTGGGAATGCCAAAGCTGCGCTCAATGCCGACCGCGCGAAGCGTCGGATCCTTCAGCATCAGGACGCCTTTGGAGGCAACGGCAAGCGTTGCGCCCTGCAGCGCGACCATTGTGGCCAGTGTCGTCACGAAGGGCGGTATTTTCAACAGTGCGATAACGGCGCCGTTCGCGAGGCCGATCACCACCATCACGGCAAAGCCGACAAGCAGGGCAAGCGGCAGGCCGGCGCCGCCGTCGATCAGGCTGGCGATGAAGACGGCGCAGAAGGCGACGCCGACGCCGGCGGACAGGTCGATGCCCGCCGTCAGCAGAACGATCAGAGCCCCAAGCGCCAGGATGGCGATCGGGGTCGCCTGGGCGACGATGTTGATCAGGCTGGCGGTTGAAACGATGCGGGCGTCGATGAGCGCGAAGATCGCCAGCAGGATGACCAGCAGGATCAACGGCGAGAGGTCGAGAAAGCGCCTGCACCAGATGTTCTGTTGGCGGGTCATGAGGATCCTCTCATCGAATGTGCCAATCTTCGACCGGTTCGCGCAGGCCTGATTTGACGCTGCGCAGGATGGCATCATTGACGGCGACGGCGCGCAGGGCGTCGCCGACCGGCATCACGAAAGGGGTGTCGTCGCGAACCGCCGAAATGAAATGGTGGACCTCCTCGAAGAGATCCCCGGTGATACGGCCATTGACGGTCGGCCAGTGCAGGGCGTCGGGTTGCGACCACTGTCCCCGCGACAGGATGCGCAGACCATGGTCGCGCACGTCGAGGTCGATCATGCCTTCAGTGCCGATGATTTCCGTGCGTGCCCAGATGCCGGTCGGAACGGTCGGTGGCAGCGTCCAGCCGAAGTAGAGCTGTCCGCTCATTCCGTTCGACAGTTCGACGGTGGAGAAGATCGCGTCTTCGGATCGAACTCCGAGCGAAGGCATGAGCTTGGCGACCGGGCGGGAGTAGACGGCGATGATGTCCGAACCCGAGATCCATTGCAGCGCATCCACGTCATGCACGCCGAGGTAGAAGCAGACGCTCGAATTTCCGTTCATGCGAAGACCGACTTCGCGATTGGTGAAACGGCCGCTGCTGCCGTGGATCGGCTCGCCGATCCGCCCGGACTTCACCGCTGCCGCGGCTTCGCAATAGCGCGGGTCGAACCGCAAGATGTGGCCGACCAACAGGCGCGCGCCGTTTCTCTCCGCCGCTCTAGCAATCGCCTTGGCAGCGGAAAGATCATGAGCCATCGGTTTTTCGAGCAGCACCGGCTTGCCGGCATCGAGCAGCGTGCGGCAGACGTCTTCATGCAGCGTGTCGGGTGCCGCCACTATGTAGGCGTCGGCGGCATTGGCGGCCAGCGCGGTGGCGGCATCGCGGAAATGCCGGGCACCGAAATCGGACGCGGCCTTGCTTCCCGGGGCAGGATTCGGATCAACGAATGCCGACAGTTCCGCGACAGGGCTAGTGGCAACCACCTGCGCATGCAGGAGGCCCATGTAGCCGGCACCGACGATGGCGATCTTCAACTTGCTCAAAGGGTTTCTCCTCACAGGCATGGTGCAAGGTTGGATGCTGGCCGGGGTGAGCAGGCTGGTGGTGTGATCGTGCGATCACCGAAAGCCAGCGTCATCACGTCTTCTTCCGTCGCCCCACGAGCCAGCGTGCCGACAGAGTGGCCTTCGCGCATGACGACGATGCGATCGGCAACGCCGAGAACCTCGGGCAACTCGCTCGACACCATGAGGATCGCCGCGCCCTCGGCCTTCAATCTTGCGATCAGGTGATGGAGTTCGGATTTTGCGCCGACGTCGACGCCGCGTGTCGGCTCGTCGAGCAGGATGATTTTCGGCTTGGTGGCCAGCCATTTGCCGATGACGACCTTCTGCTGATTGCCGCCCGAAAGCTCGATGGTCATCTTGTCGGGCTGGGCCGGCCGCACGCCGAGTGAGCCGATGAGATCGCGCGCGAGAGCCAAGATGCGGCGAGGTCTCAGCAGGCCGAAGTGACTGTTGTCGCGTATCCAGGCGAGGGACAGGTTATCCCTGATCGACATTGTGCCGACGAAGCCTTCCAGGTGCCGATCTTCCGGTATGTAGACGATGCCGGCGCGATTGGCGGCCTTGGTGTCGCCGCCGGTCTGCTGCCCGCCGAAAATTCTGAGCGTGCCGCCATGCATGGTCTCGAGACCGGCAATCAGCCTGAGCACTTCGGAGCGGCCGCTGCCCATCAGGCCGGCGAGCGCGACGATTTCGCCCCTGCACACGCTGAGCGTCGCAGACTTCAAGAGCTTGCCATCGGAGATGTTGCTGATCTCGACCGCGGTTTCGCCAACTTGCGCTTCGAGATAGGGGAAGATGTCGCCGACATCGCGCCCGACCATCATGGAGACGATCTCGGCCTCGCTGGTCTGGCTCGTCTGGCGCTCGCCGATGAAGCGTCCGTCACGCAGAACGACGACGCGGTCGCACTGGCTGAAGATCTCTTCCATCTTGTGGGAGATGTAGAGGATGCCGGCGCCGCGAGCTCTCAGCCTGTCGATCAGGTCGTAGAGTTGGTCGCGCTCGCGGTTGGAGAGCGCGCTGGTCGGCTCGTCCATGATGAAGAACCAGGCATCGGACAGAACGGCACGGGCAATTTCCACCATCTGCCGGTGCCCGACGGAAAGCGTTCGCAGCTCCGCGCCAATGTCGATATCGAGCGACAGCTCGTCCATGATAGATTTCGCATCGCGCCGCATCCGGGCCCGGTCGAGAAATCCCAGGCGGGTACGCGGTTCGCGGCCGATGAAGAGATTCTCCGCCACCGTCAGGTCCGGCGAAAGGCTGAAATGCTGATGGATGACGCTGATGCCCTTGGCGTCGCTGGGGGAGTGGAACTGGACGGCGTTGCCGTCGATGACGATCTCACCCTCGTCCGGGCGATGCAGACCGGAAATGCACTTCACCAGCGTCGATTTTCCGGCCCCGTTCTCGCCGGCAAGTCCTACCACCTCGCCGGCCGAGACGGCAAAGCTGACACCGTCGAGTGCCTTGACGCCCGGAAAAGACTTGCCAAGCCCGCGCAAGGCGATGCTGTGTTTGCCGACCGGTGTTGCGGCGGTGTTGCGGGGCGACGGGGTGGACTTGCGGCCACTGGTTTTGAACAGGGCGGCGACACTCTCCGGCTGGCTGGTGAGAACGGCCACCAGAATGAGGCTCGCGGTCACGAAATAGATCAGGATCTGCGGTACCTGCAGGAAGGACAGGCCGGTGTTGATGACGCCCAGCAGCAGCGCCCCGATCGCCGTTCCCCAGATGGAGCCCTGGCCGCCGGACAGTTTCGTGCCGCCGATGATGGCGGCTGTGATGGCTGTAAATTCGAGGCCGGTGCCGGCAAGCGGCTGTGCCGAACCAAGGCGGCCGATGGTGAGTATCGCGCCGAGCCCGGCCGTTGCGCCGGCAATCAGGTAGACGGAGATGCGCACGAGGTCGACGGGAACCAGTGAGGCCCGCGCTGCTCCCGCATTGCCGCCGACCGCATAGATCCAGCGCCCGTACACTGTGCGATTGAGCACGAACCACCAGAGGCCCAGGCAGATGGCGGCGATGATGACGGAGACCGGCAGGAGGCCGATCGTCTCGCGTCCCGCGAAAAGCAGGACCGGATCGGCGACCGCGATGCTGGATGCGCCGGAGAGACTGAGCGCCAGGCCGCGCGCAAACGCCATGGTGGCGAGCGTTGCGATGAATGGGGAGATGCCGGCAAAGCCGATCAGCGCTCCATTGAGCAGACCGATTGCGGCACCGCCACCGATCGCGGCGAGAAGGCTCAAGCTCGCCGAGCCGGTTGCCGTGTAGGCAAGGCCCGCGGCGATGCCGGAACAGGCAAGATTGCTGCCGACGGAAATATCAATGCCGCGCGCGATGATCACGGCCGTCATGGCAAAAGAGATGAGGGCGATGACCGCACTCTGCTGCGCGATGCTGACAAGATTGCCGGTCGACAGAAAACGCGGATCGATCCAGCCGAAGACGGCGATGGCGACCAGCAGCACCGCGATGAGGACCGGTTCGTTGCGCCGCAGTAACGGAGAGGTCCAGGACTGGAACATGGGTTGGTCCTCTTATCGAGCATCATGCGCGGTCACCACGGAAGCGGCGATGGCGATCGTCAGGAAAAGGGGACGCCGGATGATATGTCATCCGGCGCTTGAGCCGCTTTAGGCTGTTACTTTGCCAGGGTCATGGCGGTCGCCGGAACCTTGGGACCGAGTTGCTCGGTATAGTTCTTGGCTTCCACCGCCTCCTTGTCGGTATTGATGTATTCGAAGGTGAGGCCATCCGCCTTGAGCTTCGCCGCCGTCGCATCCGAGGTCACGAAATAGGTCGGCATGTAGAGATCCTGCGGCAGCTTTTCGCCGTTGGCCAGGCGAGCGGCAACGGCGATGTTCCAGTAGCCGACACGATAGGCGCCGGTCAGCACGTCCATCACCATCTTGCCGTCGTCGATCAGTGGCTTCATCTCGGCGTCGCCGTCATAGCCGCCGTAGAGCAACTGGGTTCCCATCGAGCTGGCAACGGAATCGGCTGCCAGGCAAAGGCTGTCGGAGATGCAGCCGATGGCCTTCAGATCCGGATAGGTGGTGAGCCATGTCTGGGCGGCATTGGTTGCCTTGGCTGCGTCCCAGCCGGTCGGCTCGATCCCGACCACCTTGATGTCCGGAAACTCCTTTTTCAGGGTTTCGACAAAGCCTTTTTCGCGCGTGTCGGACACGAAGTTGCCACGCGAACCGACAAGCAGAGCGACTTCGCCCTTGCCGCCAAGCGACTTGCCGAGCGCGCGGGCAACCATCGACATGTTGTCGTAGTCCGGATAGAGCGTCGAATAGTTCGAGCCGGCCTCGACCTTGTTGCCCATGGTGATCACCGGAATGCCGGCGGCGGTGGCTTTCTGGATGACCGGAATGACCGCATTCTTGTCGATCGGATCGATCAGGATCGCGCTGACGCCCTGATTGATGAAATTCTCGATGATGCTGACCTGTTTTTCCAGACTGCCCTCGGCGCTCTGCCAGGTGGATTTCACCCCATAGTCGGCGGCAGCCACGTCGCCCGCTTCCTTCATGCGGACAAAGAAGGAATTCTGCAGGTCGATTGCCGCAAGCCCAAGAACCTTTTCCGCGGCAAGCGAGGGCGTTGCGATGGCGAGTGCGAGCAGGGCAATGGATGCTTTCAGGGAAATGCGCATGTTTCAGTTCTCCTCTTGTTGCGACAGGGCGATTCTTCGCCTCTTTTTCATGTCCCGCACGACGACCGTCCCAGCGACAGGCATTCCGGCGGTATTCCGCGGCACTCGTGCCGTATCCATGTCAGGGCCGCGTCCTGCGTGGACCGGCCTTGTTCAACCTCAGCCATTCAGGCCTTCGACACCGGCGCCGCAGACAAGCCCGGCGATACGGGCGCCGCGCGGTGGCTTGAAAGCTCCGCTCGTCAACGCGGCCAGCGATGCCGCCCCACTGAGGTCGGCGGCAATGCCGAATTCGAACCAGAGCAATTCAGCGGCCTTCTGCATGTCCGCATCGCCGACAAGGACGATGTCGTCGACGTGCTTGGCGACGATCTCGTAGATGCTTTCGTCCGTGCGGCCGCAGGCCATGGTCGCCACCTTCGTCGTTATCTCGGGCAAGCGAACGACTCGGCCGGCAGCCAGGGAGGCATGAAGGGTCGGTGAACCGGTCGGCTCGACACCAATGATCCTGGCTTCGGGTTTGACGTGCTTCAGGACTTCGGACATGCCGCTGATAAGGCCGCCACCGCCGATCGCGACGATGTAGTTGTCCGCATCGGGAATCTGTTCGACCATCTCCAGCGCCACGGTTCCCTGGCCGGACACGATCTGCGCATCGGCGAAGGGATGCATGTAGAAGGCGCCGCGCGCTTTTGCCTCGGCCGATGCCGCCTCATGCGCTTCATCCCAGACATTGCCTGCGAAGCGAACGTCAGCGCCCCATTTGCGCAGCTTTTCCGCCTTCAGCGGGCTTGCATTGTTCGGCAGGTAAATGGTGGCGGGAACGCCGGCTCGGGCAGCCACATAGGCGGTGGCCAGGCCGTGATTGCCGCCGGATGCGGCGACCAGTCCGTTTTCGATCCGGCTCGGCTCGAGCGTTTTCACCCGGTTCGTGGCACCCCGGATCTTGAAGGAGCCGCTCACCTGGAGGCATTCGAGTTTCAGATAGACATCATTTTGGAGGTTTGCGCCCGTGGCATGGTCGAGCTTGACGACCGGGGTGCGCCGTATGAAGGGGGCAATGCGCCGGGCAGCCGCAATGATGTCCTCATGGCTCATCGGTCAGTGCCTCCGGATATTCGTTGGCAAGCACGAAGCAGCAATTCCCCGGACGCACGCGGCCGGGCTGACGCTTGGCGAAAACGATGCCGTCGATGGGGTGAAGGAGATCGATGGGCGCGCGTGACGGCGTGTGGAGGAAGTGAATGCGTCCGGCAAGGTCGCCCTTGCTGACGGCACTGCCGAGCGGGCTCAAAGGTTCGAAGACACCGTCCTCCTCGGACAGCAGATAGCCTTCGCTTCCGGGCACCTTGAGCACGCGTGCGTTGGCGCCAGGGGCAATGTCAGGCGCGCCCTTCAGGACGCCTGCATGTTTCAGCACATTGCGGATGCCCCTGCGGCAGATGGCCAGCGCATCCGGACTGACAAGGCCGCCGCCGGCCATCTCACTGCCGATAACGATCAGCCCCTGGTGGTTGGCGGACGCGGTCGAAGTCCGGGTTTCACCGAGATTGTCGACCATGACAACGGTCGGCGCCCCGAAGGCGAGCGTCGCCCTGATGTTCTTGCGAAGCCCTTGCGCGGTCGGGGATGGCTCAATGATCGCGCTCGGCAAGATCATCAGGGACGAACCGCCGGAATGGAGATCCAGGAAGTAGTCGGCCATCGGAAACAGGATGTCATGCACGTAAGCCGCGATCTGGCTTGTCAGCGTGCCGTTGAAATCGCCCGGAAAACTGCGATTGAAATTCAACCCGTCGACCGGGGAGGTGCGGGTGCCGGCCTCGACAGCCCGAATGTTGATGGCCGGAATCGCAATGATGCGACCGGCAATATCCCGTGGATCGATCTCGCGCAGAAGCTCGCCGAGCGCGATCGGCCCCTCATATTCATCGCCGTGGTTGCCGCCCTCGATCAGGACCGTCGGACCGTCTCCGTTCTTGATGACGGCGAGCGGAACGCGGACCGTGCCCCAGGCATCGTCGTGCGGCGATTGGGGCACATGGAAGAAGCCGATCTGCTTGCCCTCGCGATCGAAATCGACCGACGTGTAAACACTGTTGTTCCGGGGAGCGATGGTTGCGCGCACAGTGTTTGCAAGTCTCGGTACGGTCATCGGGTCGGCCTCGAATTCATTGTCCCGGCAATCATGTCAGTTTTATATATGGTGTCAAGTTTGGATATAAAACCAATGGCAATTCCGATTTCTTATCTCTATCGTGCGCGGACCACCGGGGATTCTTCGAATGTCAGATGACGCAAAAGAGAGTGGCAAACCGACCTATTCGGCCCCGGCGCTGAGCAAGGGCCTGGATGTTCTGGAACTGCTGGCGGAAGCGCGGGCACCCTTGACGATGAAGGAGATCGCGGAAGGCCTCGGCCGTTCGAAGAATGAGATATTCCGAATGCTGATCGCGCTGCAGGAACGTCAATACATCGAGCGCAACGCCGAGACCGACGCCTATTCGTTGACCGACAAGCTTTTCAAGCTGGGGCTGCACACGCCGAGCGCTCAGGATCTCATGTCCGCCGCCATGCCCGAACTGACGCGGATTGCGGGGGACTCAAATCAGTCGCCGCACCTGGTCGTCTTCAATCACGGCTTGACCGTCGTAACCGCGGCCGTTCCCGGCGGCGAGGACATGGCGTTCACGCTTCGCCTTGGATACGGCCGCCTGGCCACCGACGCGACCTCCGGCCATGTGATACTTGCCTTCCAGCCGCCAAAGGTCGCGGCGCGGATGCTCGATGAAAGTGAGGCGCACTCCCCGGCGCCGCTGGATCGTGACGCGCTGGAAAAGCAGCTTGGGATCATCCGCGCGGACGGCTACTGGATGCGCGAAAGCCGCGACTTCGTCGGCATCACCGATATCTGCTGTCCGGTCATCGGACCGGACGGCAGCGCCGTCGCCTCCATTATCGTCGCCTATATCAATCGCCATACGCGTGAAAGCCGCCATGCCTATACTCTGGAGGTCCTGCGTGCTGCCTGTGATCGCATCTCCATGAAGCTCTCACCGCGGGTTCGCTGAGGGATCTTACTGCGCTGAGGGCGCGGACGAAGCACCGTTCACGGGCCGTTTGCACCGGTTTGATAATACCAGTATAGGTCCAGTCGGGAATGTTTTGATCCTGGGTGCTTCTCGCGCGGGAGGAAAGGCAATGACAACCGTGAACCTGATCGGGCTTGTCAGTCGGGAAATGGATGCGACAGCGTCCGATGTGCCCCTTTACCGGCGGTTGAAATCGGCGATCGAGGCGGCGATCCGTTCCAATGCATTGAAGGCCGGCGCGGTTCTGCCAGGCGAGCGGATTCTGGCGGAAGCTCTGTCGATCTCACGTGTCACCGTAAGAAAGGCCCTGGCGTTGCTCGAAGAGGAAGGGCAACTCAATCGCCGGCATGGTTCCAAAACCGAGATCGGGTCGCGGGTCGAGAAATCGCTTTCGACGCTGACGAGCTTTTCGGAGGACATTCTGGCGCGCGGCCTGAAGCCTGGATGTCTATGGCTTTCCAAGCAGATAAGCCGCCCATCCCCAGCCGAAATGATGGCCTTGGGTATTGCAGGCAATACCAATGTAGTTCGCATGCGTCGTGTGCGGACGGCCGATGGCGCGCCGATCGCCGTCGAGGTCTCGGCCGTGCCGGTTCGCTTCCTTCCTTCGCCCGAGATGGTTCAGGATTCCCTTTATGAAGCGCTTGATGCACGCGGCTTCCTGCCTCAGAGGGCAGTCCAGCGCATGCGCTCGCGCGGCGCGTCGTTGGAGGATGCGAAACATCTTCATTGCGAGCCGGGCGCACCGCTGCTGATGACCGAGCGCCGCTGCTTTCTCGCCGACGGACAAATCGTCGAATACTGCGAGACACGATACAAGGGCGACGTCTACGATTTCGTCTTCGAGCTGCAAAGGTAATACCAGTTATGAACTGGTTGTAATCTGGTATTTTCCATCTATCGTGATGGCGACAGGGGAGTGCCGACGTGCAGCGGGAAGACATCGCCAACAGTCTCATCGTGTCCTGCCAGCCGGTTCCCGGCGGCCCGATGGATAGTGCGCAATTCGTGACAGGCTTTGCCAAGGCCGCTGTTGAAGCCGGAGCCAAGGCCCTGCGCATCGAATCCGTGCCCTATGTCGCGGCCGCACGCCTGGCCGTGCGCGTGCCGATCATCGGTATCGTCAAGCGGGATCTCACCGACAGCCCGGTGCGCATCACACCCTATCTGGCCGATGTCGAGGCCCTAGCAGAGGCGGGCGCCGATATCATCGCTTTCGATGCGACGGACCGTGTCCGTCCCGTTCCTGTCGAAGCGCTTGTGAAAGCCGTCAAGGCCAGGAACAAGCTGACCATGGCCGATTGCTCCTGCCTTGACGATGCGCGCCGGGCCCTTGCCGCGGGTGTCGATTTCGTGGGCACGACGCTTTCCGGCTATGTCGGCGGGCCGGAGCCGGAGGATCCGGACATCGCCCTCGTCGCTCAAATCCGAACCCTGACCCCCTACGTCATCGCCGAAGGGCGTATCCGGTCGCCTGAGCAGGCGGCTGCCGCCGCGCGCGCCGGCGCCTGTGCCGTGGTTGTCGGCTCGGCGATCACCCGTACCGAGCACGTCACCTCATGGTTCCATCAGGCGCTTTCCGACGCCTATGCGGCGCGGGGCGTGCAAACCGTCCTTGGCCCAACTGTCCTGGGCCCAACCGTCCGGGGCTCAACCGTTCTGGGCATCGACATCGGGGGAACCAAGACCATGGCCGCGCTGGTCAGCGGCGGCAAGGTGATCGAGGACATGATCGTGCCGACCGCGCGAGAGGCTGGACCCGACGCCTGGCTTGCATCCCTGGCGCAAAGCACGTCGGCCTGGTCGAGCCGCTTCAGTCGTATCGGCATTGCGGTGACCGGATTGGTAGAGGATGGACGCTGGTCGGCGTTGAATCCGGCGACGCTTGGCATTCCCGATGACTACCCGCTGGTCGAAAGGGCGTCCTCTGTTTTCGGTAAGCCGGTCTGTGCGGTCAACGATGCCCAGGCAGCTGCCTGGGGCGAATACAAATTCGGCGCCGGGCAAGGTCGCGACATCGTCTTTCTGACCATCTCGACTGGAATTGGCGGCGGCATCGTTTGCAACGGCCGATTGCTGTCCGGTCTAGCCGGTCACTTCGGTCTGATCCGTGGTCTGTCTGAAGACCGGGCTCCGCTCGAAGACAGCACCTCCGGCCGCTGGATCGCTTCGGAGGCCCTCAAGGCCGGTTCCAAGGCTGACGCCGCCGATGTGTTCGGACGCGCGCTGAAGGGCGAGGACTGGGCCGGCGCCATCGTCTCGCGAAGCGCCTCGCGGGTCGCGGCGCTGTGCCGGGACATTCAGATGATGTTCGATCCCAAATTGATCGTCATCGGCGGCAGCATCGGTCTTGCAGAAGGCTATCTCGACCGGGTGCGCGCACATCTGAGCGAGGTCCCGCCGCGCCTTTCCCCCGATCTCGTAGCGGCGAAGCTCGGAGGCCACGCCGGCGTCATCGGTGTTGCCGATCTTGCCGAATGGGCAAGGTAACGGCGCGCCCAGTCATGTCATGCAAATCATCAAAAAAGAAGGGAACGATCATGAAATTGAGCAGGACGTCTTTTGCGCTTATGGCCACCCTCCTTGCGGGGACGGCTTTGCCGACCTCTGCCAACGCAACCGTGACCGTGCTCGGCTGGCCTGGCGGCTCCGAGGAAACCGCACTGCGGGCAACCGTGGAAACCTACAACAAGCAGGCCAGTGATGCCGACAAGGTGGAGCTGCTGTTCTTCAACCGCGAAGGCTTTTACGACAAGCTGCAGGCCGACATGGCGGCCGGATCCAGTGCCTTCGACGTGAACCTCGTCGCCACCTACTCGCTCGGTCGCTACGCGCCCTATATGGAGCCGGTCGATCTTGGCGCGGACGCGGCCAAGGTTTTCGGCGAATCCGTTCTCAAGACGATGCAGTTCGACGGCATGCAATACGGCGTGCCGACAGATCTTTCGTTGCACTTCATGTACTACCGCAAGGATCTCATCGACGCCTTGATCAGGGATGACGCCGCCAGGAAGACCTATGGTGAAATCGCCCAGAAATATCTCGGCAAGCCGCTGCAGCCGAAAGACCCGGACAGCTGGACCTGGGACGACTGGGCGGCCACCGCCCTCTATTTCACCAAGCAGGTGAACCCGGACAGCCCGGTGCGCTACGGCACGGTCCTGCAGATGAAGAACCTGCTGTTCAACATGATGGTCTTCCAGTCGCTGCCGCGCTCCTACGGCGGCGACTGGATGGACAAGGACGGCAATGTCACGGTGGATTCCGATGCCTACAAGACCGGCCTCGAACTCTACAAGAAGCTCTATGATGCCGGTTCTTCGCCCAAAGATTCGCTGAGCTACGAATATGCGGAAACCAACGCGGCCTTCGCATCCGGTCAGGCCGCGACAGCGCTCCAGTGGAACGCCGCGGCGGCGGATCTGACCAGCACCGAAAAATCCCCGGCCGTCGCCGAGGTGACCGGGATCGTCGCGCCGCCGGCAGGTCCCGACGGACGCGCCGATCATATCCACGGCCTTGGTTTGGGCCTCAACAAGAACGCCAAGAACAAGGAAGGCGCCGTCAAGTTCCTGAAGTGGCTCGCCACAGAGGATGCGGCCTTGCTCTATGCACGCAGCGGCGGTTCGCCGGCATTGTCTCCCGATGTCGTCGGCAAGGTTGCGAAGGAACGTCCCGACCTCGTCAAGCTCGGCGAATTCGCCAGCAAGTACGGCTATGTCATGACCGGGGCGACGTCCGCGAGTGCGCTCCCGGTCTATGAGCTGCAGGCAAAGGAGTTCACCGGCTACTGGTCCGGCCAGCAGAGCCTCGAGGATGCGCTCGCCCACACCAAGGCGGGCATGCAGGACCTCCTCAAGAAATGATCATTGGCCGGACGCCGGGTCGAGGCCCGGCGTCCGGCGCGTTTGGCGGATCGACATGGCCCTTGTGACACGTGCCGAAGGCAGGATGTATCTGACGCCGCTGGTCGGCTTCCTGCTTCTGTTCCTCGGCTTTCCGGCGATCGTCAATCTGATCTATTCCGTTTCGACCGTCACATTCGAAACGTTGCGCAGTCCGGTGTTGAGCGGTTTCGGTAACTATGTCGCGGTGTTGAACGACCGCGAATTCTGGAGCTCGGCCTGGTTCTCTCTGCGCTTCGGTATTCTTACCGCATCGGCGGAATGTCTGATCGGCCTTTTCCTTGCCATCTTCCTGGCGCCGCTTCTGAGCAAGCGTCCAGTCCTGATGGCGCCGTTGATGCTGCCGCTGATGGTCGCGCCGGCCATGGTCGGTCTCATGTACCGGCTGGTGCTGCATGAATTCGCGGGCCCCGTCCCCTACTATCTCTTCGAATGGTTCGGCGACAGCCCGGCCTTCCTCGACATCGACAATGCCTTCCGCACCCTTGTCGTCGTGGAGACGCTGCAATGGACGCCTTTCGCCTTCCTGCTCTTCTACATGGCCTATTCGGCCATACCGCTCGACGTGCGCGAAGCCTCCTCGCTCGATGGCGCATCACCGTTTGAGATTGTCCGCTGGATCGACCTGCCGTTGATGAAGCCGACGCTCGTCATCGCGTTTTTTATCCGTTTCATCGACGGTTTCAGGGTGTTCGACAATGTCTACGCACTGACCGGCAGTGGCGCTGGCGGTTCAACGACGTCCTTGTCGATCTACATCTACCAGGCCTTCTTCAAGGAAGGGGCTATCGGCAAGGCAGTCGCCGCTTCGGTTGTGCTGTTCCTGGCTTCGTTCATCGTTCTCCACGGCCTTAACCGGCTTGCCGGCCGCAGGAAGCGTTGACGATGGTCAGGGCACTGCGCTGGGTCGTTTTTGCCATCGCCGTGCTGGCGATGAATTTCCCCATTATCGTGACGCTGATCACATCGCTCAAAAGCCAGCGCGAGCTTTCGACGAACCCCGGTTTGTGGATCAGCCAGCCGACGCTCGACAACTATCTGGAGGTCCTGACGCAGACCAGCCGCTTCAACATCTATGCCTACCTGCTGAACAGCACCGTGGCGGCGCTGATTGGAACCGGCCTTGCGATCGCGCTCGCGTTCCCGGCTGCCTATGCGATCGCGCGTAGCGAGGCGGGAAAGCGCTTGGTCCTGCCGATCGTCATCAACCTTCGCGCCGTACCGCTGATCATCTTCGCGATCCCGCTCTACATGATGTACCAGTGGCTGGGCCTGCTCGATACGCGGATCGGGCTCGGGCTCATCCTGACCATCGTCAACGCGCCTCTTGCGCTCGTCATCCTGGTGAACGCGATTTCAGATGTACCGGTCGAACTCGACGAGGCGGCGAAAGTCGATGGCGCAAGTTCCTTGCAGGTGATGATGATGATCGTCCGGCCCGTCATCCGACCGGCGCTCGTCACAACTTTCATCTTCGGCTTCATCACTGCCTGGAACGAGTTCCTCTTCGGCCTCATGCTGACAACCAGCCGTGCCGTACCGATGACGGTCGGCGCGTCCTTCTTCTTCGCCGCGAGCGGCGGCGGCGTAAAATGGGGAACCGCTTCCGCCGTCATGATGCTGGGCGCCTTGCCGCCGGCCTTGCTGGGTCTGGTGATGTATCGGCAGATATCAGGATCCATGACCGCTGGAGCGGTCAAAGGCTAAAGCAAGACGAGTTCGTCTTTCTGACAAGTTGGACAACCCTCTCCGACAGGGCGAGCGCACTTGTCAGGCCAGGTGACTCGATCCCGAAAAGACTGATCAGCCGTCCGGACGGATCTGCCAGAATGTCGAAATCGCCGAACTGCAACCCGTTCGTTTTAGGCCGCAGCCCGCAATAGCTCGGCTCCAGTTCCCCGTCCCTCAGCCCCGGCCAATAGCGTCGGATGGCCGCGTAAAATGGTGTGGCCCGAGTTGGGTCGACCGCGTAGCCGACCTCATCGACAGGCTCGACGTCCGGCCCGAAACGAACTGATCCGCCCATATCCAGCGTCAGGTGAACTCCGAGGCCGCCTGGTTCCGGAACCGGATAAACAAGATGGTTGAAGGACGGGCGGCGTCCAAGCGCAAAGTAATTGCCTTTGACGTAGGTGACATCTGGGATTTTGCCGCCATGCCCGCCCGCGAGGCTTCGGGCAACGAGATGGGCTGACAATCCGGCCGCATTGATGACCAGATTTGCGGCGATCCTATAGCCTTCCATATCGCCGCCAAACTGGAGCTCGCAGCCCGTTTCGTCGACGCTGCCGCCGAGAACCGGCGCGCGAAACGCAAAGGTGGCACCGGCATTCTCGGCATCGCCCTGTAGCCCCAGCATCAGCGCGCGGCTGTCGACGATCCCCGTGCTTGGGGACAAAAGCGCGCCGGCAACGTCCAGTTCAGGCTCAAGGCGTTCCACATCCGAGCGGCTGAGCATCTCCAGGTCCGCAACACCATTGTCCGCAGCCTTGGTCCGGATCCCCTCCAGAATCGGCAATTCCGCGTCGCTGGCGGCGACGATCAGCTTGCCGATGCGTTTGTGCGGAATCCCGCGCGCTTCGCAATAGCGGTAAAGCGCGTTCTTTCCTTCGACGCATAGCTGCGCTTTCAGGCTGCCTTTCGGATAGTAGATGCCGGCATGGATGACCTCGCTGTTGCGGCTCGACGTGCCCAGCCCGGGGCTGTCCTCGGCCTCCACGACAAGAACTTCGCGTCCATCGAGCGCCAGCTGCCGCGCAATCGCCAGGCCGACGACGCCGGCGCCGATGACGATGCAATCGACTTTCTCGTCGGGGACCTCCATCGTCAGTCGCCAGACCCTAGGGAACAATGCAGGACGTGCAAGCAGGCCTCACCAGAATTGCGGACCCACCGAAGGCACCGCCAGTATGAGATGTCACCACAAGCATGACATGTCACTCCATCGCCGAGCAAATAGAACGAGATGTCCAGACCGATGCCGTTCATCGGCTGATGGGTTCAGTTCAAACTTGCGTTGTGTGGCGCACGCAGCGCAATTTGTTTACGTCCCGTTGCATTGATGCCGACCGCGATCTCGGCGGCCTTGCCAAGGTCGTGCTTCAAAATCCGGACGCACGGCGAAAGTTCATCGTCTTTCTGCAAGGGCAACTCGGCATCTCCGCGCAGGAGGCGGACACGATGCTGGAGCACTGCGCCAACTCCTTCGTCGGCATCTTCACGACCTTCGACCGTCGGTTTCGACAGCGGTTCGCGAAGGCCGACATCGAAAGGCTGCTGCGCGAGATCAACGGCGAGGCGGATGAGCGGGACGATCAAGCCGCTTGAATTCGATGGCGCGTGCCCGTGGCAGCCCAGCTGCAAAAGGTAGCGGTTCAATATTTGATTCACTGAACCGTTCCAACTCATTGTTTTGGCGCAGCTACTGACGGAAGGCCGCTGCATGCCTTACCTGGAGTTGCGCTACGGAAATTATCCCCGGCCCAGGATCATCTCCGCTGCCCGCTGCCCGATCATCATGCTGGGGGCATTGGTGTTGCCGCCGATCAGCTTCGGCATCACGGACGCATCCGCGACCCGCAAGCCACCGATGCCGCGCACCTTGAGCGTTGCCGGGTCGACGACGGCCATCGCGTCGGTCCCCATCTTGCACGTCCCCACCGGATGATAGACGGTGAGCGCTTCGGCACGCAAATAGGCGAGGATCTCGTCATCGCTGCGAACATCCTTGCCCGGCAGCATCTCCGTCCCCCTGATCGGGTCGAACTCGGATGCGGCAAAGATTTGACGCGCGATCTTGATGCCTTCGACCAACACCCAGGCGTCCTCGTCGTTCGAGAAGAAGCGATGATCGATCAGCACATCCCGCTTCGATGCCTGGCCTGACAGTTTGAGTTCGCCGACGCTTTTGGGCCTGAGCACGCAGGTGTGGATTGCGTAGCCATGGCCGTACTCCACCAGCCTGCCGCGATGGCTGCGATAGCCGGGCACGAAGTGGAACTGGATGTCGGGAATGCCGTTCGCATACTTCGTCCGGGCAAAGCCGCCGGCTTCGACATAGTTGGTGGTGAGCATGCCCTTGCGACCGGCAAAGTACCGGAAAGGCGCAGCCAGCACGCGGGGCAAGTTGGGCAGCGACAGGCCGAGCGTCTTCGTGCTCGAGGAGCGGACCGTGATCATGCCGTCGATATGGTCCTGAAGGTTCTTGCCCACGCCCGGCAGATCGACAACCGGCTTTATGCCGATCGCCTGCAGCTCGGCGGCTGCGCCGATGCCGGACGCCAGCAAGATCTTCGGTGAATTGATGGCCCCGGCCGAAAGCACGATTTCGCGGCGGGCCGACAGCGTCTTCTGCTCGCCCTTGTGCCGCACCCGTACCCCTGTCGCGCGCCTCTGGGCTATATCGAGGTCGATCACTTCGCATTCGCTGAGGATTGTGAGATTCTTGCGATCGAGCACCGGGCGCATGAAGGCGGTGAAACTGCTGAAGCGCTGGCCGCGATCCTGGGTGACATTGTAGATGCCGAGGCCGAACTGGCTTTCGGCATTGAAGTCGCTGTTGGCCGGCAGACCGGCATTGTTGCCGGCCTTGACGAACATCGACGACAGCACATTCGGATCGCGCGGCTTGTCGACCAGCAGTTCCCCGCCTGTACCGTGGTAGTGCAGGTCTTGGCCAAGCAGGTTGCGCTCGAGCTTCTTGAAGACGGGAAGCACGTCGCTGAATGCCCAGCCTGCGCAGCCGAGTCGCGACCACTCGTCATAGTCCTGCGCGGCGCCCCTGATGTAGACCATCGAGTTGATCGAACTGGAGCCGCCCAATGCCTTGCCGCGATTGACCGGAATCCTACGGCCCTTGAGGTTGGGCTGAGGCACGCCGACATAGCAATAGTCATAGTTCGGATTGCCGTAGAGCGAGAGGATGCCGGCAGGCACCTTGACCCGCAGGCCGCTGTCGCTGCCGCCGGCTTCGATCAGGCACACTTTGTGGGACGGGTTGGCGCTCAGGCGATTGGCAAGGACGCAACCGGCCGAGCCTGCGCCGATGACGATGTAATCATAGTCAAGATTTTCGGTCTGCATGGCCAGCCCCATTGAAAACAGATGCCGGGGCGGCGCGCGCCCCGGCTGAGCGGCTCACTGCAGAAGCTGCGTCCAGACCTTGGTGACGAGTTCCTGCGCTGCCGGCGAGCAGGCCTGGCCCATCTTGACGGGAACGGTCGGGAACAGTTCCGGGGCGTTTTCCTTGTTGTAGAGCGCCTTGCTCTCGTCGATCTTCACCGGCGAGGAGTGGCCGTAATAGTTGTACTGCGCCGTCGCATTGTCAAGTTGGGCCATGAAATCGATGAACTTCTTGGCGTTTTCGATATTGGCCGCGCCCTTCGGCACAACATAGGAATCGAGCCAGCCAACCAGACCTTCTTTCGGCATCGCGTATTCGACATTGGCCTTGTCGTTGCGGCGAAGCCGCATGGTGTTGCCGTCCCACCAGAAATGGGCGGCAACCTCGCCGCTGCCGATGCGGTTTTCGATGTTGTCGCTGGAATAGGCCGCCACGAATGGCTTCTGCGCCAGCAAGAGGTCGAGCACGCGCTTCATCTCCTGCGGGTCTTCGCTGCAATATTTGATGCCGAGATAGTTTTCCGCTGCCGGAATGACTTCGTCGGGCTGCGCCAGGCTGGCGATCTTGCCGCGCAGCTCCGCCGGTGGCTCGAAATAGGTCTTCCAGCTGTCGACCGGGCCTTTGTAGAGGTCGCGGTTGACGGTGTAGCCGGCATTGCCGAAGGCGAGCGGGATCGAATGATTGCCTGTCGCATCCCACCACGGTTTCTGCCAATCCGGCAGGACTTGGCTGTAGGCCGCCATCGAGCTGGCGCCGAAATCCTCGAGCAGCCCGCTATCGATCATGATCTTCACGAAGTGCTGCGAAGGCGTGACGATGTCGTAGCCCGACGAGCCGGCCTGCAGCTTGGTCAGCAGGTCCTCATTGGATGAGAAGGCGTCGACCGTGACCTTTATGCCGGTTTCCTTCTCGAATTTCGTGACCATCTCGGGCGAGATGGAATCCGCCCATGCGTAGATGGCCAGGCTGCCCTCGGCGAGAGCGGGCACGCTAAAGGCGAGGCTCATGGCACCGGCCATGGCGAGCGCTGCAATTTTGGTCGTCATGTCATTCCCCTGTTTGTTGTTCTCCCAGGGGCGACGATAACAAACGGTCGGGTTCGATAAATTCGATTTGCCCGATGCCTTGATTAGGAAAAACTACGCCGCTGCTACTGCCGTCGCTGAAGCAGGAAGGCCACGGTCGCCAGCACCACCGAGACAATCATGATCAAGGTCGAGATTGCGTTGAGCTGCGGCGACACGCCCTGCTTGATCAGCGAGAAAATGTAGACCGGCAGCGTGGTGGCGCCGCCGGAATTCAACAGGTTGCTGGTGATGAAATCATCCATCGAGATGACGAAGGCGAGCATGGCGCCGGCGAACACACCCGGCAGGATGAGCGGCAGCGTGACGCGACGAAAGGCGACCCAACCGGTGGCATAGAGATCGCGGGCCGCTTCCTCCAGATCGAGGTCCATCCCCTGCAGGCGGGCGCGTATCGGCAGGAAGGCGAACGGGATGCAGAAGGTGGTGTGGGCGATCATCAGCTTCACCATTCCGTTGGCGAGCCCGATCTCGGAGAAGAGGATCAGGACGGCGACAGCAACGACGATTTCGGGCAGGAGCAGCGGCAGGTTCACCACCGCTTCGGAGATCCGGCGGAACCGGACATCGCGGCCGCGCACCAGCACCAATGCCGCCATCAACGCGACAAGCGTCGAGGCGACTGTGGCGACCGCGGCAACGAGCAGGGAGGTCTTCACCGCCGTCATCAGGTTCGCGTTGGACAAAGCGGTGGCGTACCAGTGCAATGAGAAGCCGCCCCAATTGGAGACGATCCGGTTCGCATTGAAAGAGTAGAACACCACGACGGCGATGGGCAAATAGAGATAGGCGAAGAAGATCGCGCTGAAGAGACCGAAGCCCGGATAGCGCCTGACATCATCGTCCGCGTTCATGCCGCACGCTCCAGGCCTTCGGTGCGCATCGAGCGCAGACCCTGGAAAATCAGGAAGACCATGACCGCGGCCATCAGCACGATGGCGATGGCGGCGCCGAGCGGCCAGTTGCGGGCGCCACCGAACTGCAGCTGGATGAGATTGCCCATCATCATCGTCTTGCCGCCGCCGAGCAGGGTCGGCTCCAGGACCGCGCCGAGGCTTGGAACGAACACCAGGATCGCGCCGGCGATCATGCCGGGCCGGGTGAGGGGCAGGATAACGCGGCGCAACGTGGTGAGGCGGTTGCCATAGAGATCATGCGACGCCTCGATAAGCGCAGGGTCGAGCTTTTCGATCGAGGCGAAGATCGGCAGGATCATCAGCGGAATGTAGCTGTAGACGACACCGAGCAGCATGGCGGTGTTGCCGAACAGCAGCGAGTCCATGTTGTCGACGAGGCCGAGACCGCGAAGGGTCTTTTCGACGACACCATCCTTGCCAAGGATGATGATCCAGGAATAGACGCGCACGATCATCGAAACCCAGAATGGCAGCGTGACGAGATAGATCAGCAGCACTTTGATCGCCGGCCGCTGCAGCGCGATGAAATAGGCGACCGGGAAGCTCAGAAGCAGGCAGATCGATGTTGTCACGGCCGACAGGACCAGCGTCCTGGCAACGACGATGAGATATTGCGGATTGAACTCCAGCTCGCCGGTCCAGCCTTCGTTGAACAGCAGCTGCTTGTAGGGCGCGGTGGTGAACACATATTCGAACCCGCCGTAAGGTCCGCGCGTCGAGAACGACACCACGATGATGATACCGATCGGGATGATCAGCGTCAGCAGCATGATGAGATGGGCCGGCAGCAGGCCGAGGACATTCCAGTCAGGAGTTTTTGTGGGTGCCTTCATGCGCCGAGGATCCGCACGGATTCGGCGGCAAAGCCAACTTTTACCGATTGCCCGATTTCGAACATCTGGCCGCGGCTGACGCTGTTGCGCTTGGAGATGCGCAGCTTGGTGCCGCCCGCTTCAATCAGATAGTATGTGTAGCCGCCGAGGTAGTTGGTGCTCATGATCGTGCCGTCGATAGCGATCGGGTTGTCCTGGGCGGGCAGGCTGATTTTCTCCGGACGTATCGAGATGAAGGCCTTCTGGCCGGCGACCGCTTTCTTGTGAGAGGCCGTCAAGGTCATGCCGAGCTGCGTTTTCACGGTTGCCTGCTCGCCGTCCACGGCAATCACGTCAGCATCGAGGAAGTTGGTCTCGCCGATGAAATCGGCGACGAAGCGGTTCGACGGCTCCTCGTAGATCGCCGCGGGTGTGCCAAGCTGCTGGATCTCGCCATCGCCGAGAACGCAGATGCGATCCGACATGTCGAGCGCTTCTTCCTGGTCGTGGGTGACGAAGACGAAGGTGATGCCGGTCTTGCGCTGCAGGATGCGCAGTTCGTCGCGCATGGCCTGGCGCAGCTTCAGGTCGAGTGCCGAGAGCGGTTCGTCGAGCAGCAGCACTTCCGGTTCCGGCGCCAGGGCGCGGGCGAGCGCGACGCGCTGGCGCTGGCCGCCCGACAATTGCTGCGGCTTGCGCCCGGCAAAGGCCTCCATATGGACGAGACGAAGCATATCGGCGACGCGCGTATCGCGGCGGTCCTTTGACCAGCCGAGGTTTTCGAGCCCGAAGCCGATGTTCTGTTCGACGCTCATATGCGGAAACAGGGCGTAGCTCTGGAAGACGGTGTTGACCCGCCGCTTATGCGGGGGGAGTCCCTGTATGTCCGAGCCGTGCAGGAAAATCTGCCCCGCCGTCGGCTGCTCGAAACCGGCGATCATGCGCAGCAGGGTGGTCTTGCCGCAGCCGCTCGGGCCGAGCAGCGTGAAGAACTCGTTGTCGTAGATGTCGAAGGAAACAGGCTTCAGCGCCTGATAGGTGCCGAACACCTTGGAGACGCCCTTGATCTCGACGGCCTTTCGAGGTGCGCCGTGGCCGGCCTCGTCATTCATGGTCAGGCGCTCCGGTCAGGACTTTTTGCGGGCTCGGCGATGAAGGTGATCGACGCCGCGCCACTGAGAACGGGCGCGGCGTCGATCAGGTAGTTACATCTTCTCCCATTTGCCGCTGCGGACGACGAACATGTCGATGTCGATGGCCATGTTGGTCTGTCCGTTGGCATCGAACGACACGTCTCCCAGAATGCCGTCGTGGTGGATGTCACGAATGGCCTTGCTCAGCGCTTCCTTGTCGTCGAGGCCTTTTTCCTTGATGACCTGAAGCAGGATCTGCGTCGCCTCGTAGGCATATTTCGCATAGGAGCCGGCAGGATCGGGATAAGCCTTGGTTTCATAGGCCTTGTTGAACTCCTCAAGCTTGGGGTTCGACTGGACGGCCGGAGTTCCGGCGATGGTGCCCTCGGCTGCAGCTCCCGCGATCTCGATGAATTTCGGGTCGTAGATGCCTGAAATTCCGTACATCGGCAGATTGCCCATGCCGAGGTCGGCCATCTGGCTGCGCACCAGAGCTGCTTCGGTGACGACGCCGCCGAAATAGACCGCGTCGGGCGACGCTGCCTTCGCGGTAGTCAGCATGGCGCGGAAATCGGTCGTGCCGACAGCCGCGGCATCCGAAGAAACGACCTCGCCGCCGGCCGCCTTGAAGAAATCGCCGAACCATTTGGTGTTGGCCGCACCGTAGTCGGTGGTGTCGGAGATGATGGCGATCTTCTTGATCTTGCCTTGCTTGGCGATGGCTTCGGCCAGCGGCTTGTTCTCGTTGACCAGCGTCGGCGTCACGCGGGTCACGTTCGGGAAGTTCTGTTCGGTGATCTTCGGGCTGACCGCGCCCCAGACGATGAACGGCATCTGCGAGCGGTTGAAGACCGGGATCGTCGCCAGCGCGACCGAGCTGTTCCAATGCCCCGTTGCCGCGACCACCGCGGGATCGTTGACCAGCTTCTGCGCCGCCGAAACGCCGACGGCCGGATCGGAGGCGTCATCGAGCACGACGCCTTCCACCTGGTGCGGATAGCCGCTGGCATTGGCCTGCTCGATGGCGAGCAGGAAGCCGTTGCGGGCGCCGAGGCCCTGCTGGGCGTTGCCGCCGGAGAGCGGCCCGATGAAGCCGAGCTTGATCTGGTCGGCCTGCGCCTGGGCGGCGCCCAGGGCGATGGCAAACAGACAGCCGGCCAGAATTGACGATACGCGGGTAAGCGCACTGCGCCTGTTTTGCATGGTTCCACCTCAAACAGAATTATCTGCCGCCGTCGTAGCGACCCGGCCGATCGTGATCGTCGGCTGATCATCAGTGTACGGGCGCGTATTCAGTGACGAAATTCGGAAATTGTGACTCGTGAGTTCGGAGATTCGTTCTGTCCGCCCGGGATGGCGGTTGATACCTGTCGGCTTCAATCGAGAGACGGACCGCATGGCGGAACTGCTTGTCCAGCAACTGGTGAACTGGATAACCCTTGGCTGCATCTATGCCTTGCTGGCGATCGGATTCAGCCTGATCTTCGGTGTCTTGAACGTCATTCATTTCTCGCATGGCGATGTCGCGATGACGGCGCCGTTCATCACGCTGGCGCTTGCCCAGGCGTTGGCGACCGCTCTTGGCGCCTCGGGGCCCGCCTGGCTGGTGCTTGCGGTTCCGGTCGCCGTGCTCGCCGTCGGTTTGCTCGGCGTCCTGCTCGACAAGGTGGTCATCAGGCGCTTCCGCGATGCGCCCGCCATGATGGCGCTGGTGGCGACGGTGGCGCTCGGCATCGTCATCCGCGAGCTGATCCGCCATCTCTATCCGCAGGGATCGAACCCGCATGCCTTCCCGCGCCTGGTGTCGGGCATGGCTTTCGAAATCTCCGGTGTTGCCATCAGTTGGTTCGCGCTGCTGGTGGTGGTGCTGACCGTCGCGCTGGTTGCCATGCTGTTTGTCTTCCTGCGCATGACCCCGCTCGGACTGCGCATCCGGGCGGCTTCGGAGGACCGGGTCGTAGCGCGCATGATGGGCATCCGCGATGCACGCGTCTTCCGTGCGACATTCTTCATTGCCTCGGCTATCGGCGCCATCGCCGGACTTCTGTTCGCAAGCTATGCCGGCGTGACACGGTTCGACTTCGGCGTCATGGCCGGCCTGCTCGGCTTTTCAGCCGCGGTGATCGGCGGCCTCGGCTCGATGCCGGGCGCCATATTGGGCGGACTGATCATTGCCGGCATCGAAGTGCTGGCGCAGACATTCGTGCCGGACGGCGCTTCCTACCGGCTGGTCTTCGTCTTTCTGCTGGTCATCGCCGTGCTCATCTTCCGCCCCGCCGGCCTGCTTGGGCGCACCGTCATGGAGAAAGTCTAGCATGCAGGGTCGTGCTTCACCCGACGTGCCGGGCATAGCCGCGGCCACGGTCTTCGCCATCGCCTCGCAAATCATCGGGGCAGCGTTCCTGTACCTCATCCTCAGAGTCGACGGCGGCTGGCAGGTGGTCGGCCTGCTGGCCTTGCTCGGCCTCGGTTTCTATCTGCTGGAAAGGCTGCCGTGGATCGCCGACTATGCGTTGGCGAGCTTTGCCCGGGTTCCGCTCGTGGCGATGATCACTGCGGCGGTCATCGTCCTGGCCTTTCCGTTCTTCGTCGGTTCGAACACCTATATCCTTCATCTGCTGATCGTCGCCGAGCTCTATGCCGTGCTGGCGCTGGCGCTCAATTTCCAGCTCGGCAGCGCCAACATCCCGAACTTCGCCACCGGCGCTTCCTACGGCATCGGCGCCTACGTGTCGGCGCTGCTGGCGATCAATTTCGGCGTCAGCTTCTGGCTGACGCTGCCGGTCGCGGCGCTGGCCGCGACCCTGTTCGGTTTCATCATCGGCATCCCGTCGATGCGCACGCGCGACACTTATCTGGCGCTTGTCACCATCGCATTCGGTGTCGTGGTCCAGCAATTGCTAAACAATTTCAGTTGGACCGGCGGACCGAACGGACTGGTCGGCATTCCGGCGCCCAGCCTGTTCGGCCATTCCTTTGCCGATCCGCTGGTGATCTTCGGCTGGAAGCTGCCGAGCCAGGCGAACTTCTATTATCTGTCGGCTGCATTGGTCGTCGTCGCCATCGTCACGGCGCATCGGTTGCACGGCTCGCGTATCGGGCTGGCCTGGAACGCGCTGCGCGCCGACGAGATCGCCGCCAAGGCGCAAGGCATCAACGTGGCGTGGTTCAAGGTGCTGGCCTTCGCGGTCGATGCCTTTCTCGCCGCTTTTGCCGGCACGATCTACGCCTTCTACGTGTCCTACATTTCTCCCGACAATTTCACCTTCCTGGTCTCCGTCACCATCATGACCATGGTCATCGTCGGCGGCATGGACAATATTTTCGGCGTCATCGTCGGTGCGTTCCTGCTGACCATCCTGCCGGAGAAATTGCGCGCGTTCGCCGACTACCGCCTGCTGTTCTTCGGCGTCGTCATCATCGGCTTCCTGATGATCCGGCCGCAAGGTCTGTTCCCGCAACGCATGCGGCGCTACGGAGGCGGACTGTGAGCGCGCTTCTCAAGGTCGAGAATTTGACGATGCGCTTCGGCGGCCTGGTCGCGCTCAACGATGTCAGCCTGTCGATCGACAAGGGCGCGGTGCTCGCCGTCATCGGCCCGAACGGCGCCGGCAAGTCGACGCTGTTCAATGTCGTGACCGGCGTCTATCGGCCAACCTCCGGTCGCGTGACCTTCGACGGCGCCGAGATCACCGGCCGCCCGTCCTACGAAGTTGTCGACCGCGGCATCGCCCGCACATTCCAGTCGTCGCGTCTGTTCTCCGACCTCAGCGTCCTCGACAACGTGATCATCGGCATGCACACCCGCACCAGGACCGGCGTGCTGACCGCGCTGTTTCGGCCCGGCGCGTCGCGCCGTGAGATGGCGGCCTGCGTGGAAAAGGCCGAAACCCTGCTCAAGCTCGGCTCCGGCGATCTGTTCGAACAACGCTACCGGCCAGCGGGCACGCTGGCCCAAGCCGACAGGCGGCGGCTGGAAATTGCCCGCGCGCTCGCATCGCAGCCCAAGCTCTTGCTGCTCGACGAACCTTCGGTCGGCATGGACGACACGGAAACCGACGCACTGGTGGCCGACATCACGCGGCTGCGCGTACAAAACCCTGCTCTGTCGGTGATCCTGATCGAGCACGACATGCGGGTGGTCGAAGCGTTCCCGCAGCATGTCACCTGCATCGACTATGGCAGCAAGATCGCCGAGGGCGACTTCGCGGCGGTGCGCGCTGACCCGCGCGTCCAGGAAGCCTATCTCGGGAAGGCGGTCGCCCATGCTTGAGCTCAGGGATGTCGATACTTCCTATGGCGCGGTGCCGATGCTGCGCGGCGTGGCGATGAGCGTGCGTCCCGGCGAACTGGTCTGCCTGCTGGGGCCGAACGGCGCCGGCAAGACGACAACCTTCATGACCGTCTGCGGCGTCGTGCGGGCGCAGCGCGGCAAGGTCGAGGTGATGGGCAGGGACATAGCGACGCTCGGCACGGAAAACCTCGCGTCGCTCGGCGTCGGCCTTGTTCCCGAAGGGCGCCGGCTGTTCCCCGGCCTGACCGTGATGGAGAATTTGCGCCTGGGCTATGATGCGGTGTCGGGCAGGGGACCCAATTTCGCGGTGCAACTGGACAAGATGTGCAAGCTGTTTCCGCGCATCCATGAGCGTTTGCGCCAAGTCGCCGGCACGCTGTCCGGCGGCGAACAGGCGATGGTGGCGCTGGCGCGCGCCCTGATCGGCGAACCCAGACTGGTGATCATGGACGAGCCGTCGCTCGGTCTCTCGCCAAAACTCATCGGCGAGTATTTCGAGATCACAAGGGAGATCCATCGCCAAGGCACGACCATCCTGTTGATCGAACAGAATGCCGAAATGGGGCTGGGCATCGCCGATCGCGGCTATGTGCTGGTCAAGGGTAAGGTCGCCCAGGAGGGGCCGGCAAAGGAGTTGCTATCGTCCAAGGCGGCCAGAAGCCTTTATCTCTGAGCCGTCCGTTTCTTCTGTCTCGACGGTGATGATCCACGCCCCGCGCTCCACATCTTCGGCCATGCTTCCCGGCATTTAGGGACAAGCTAACCACTGCCACATGAAATCATAATTTTCGCTGCCCGGTGCCTCCAGTAAACCAACGATCAGATCTCCGCCGCATGCACAGACACTCCCGGGGAGAGCCAGAAAGGGCCGCTGAAATGCCAGTCGAAACGGTAGACACGCTTGTTGTTGGCGGCGGCCAGGCGGGGCTGGCCATGAGCGAGCATCTGAGCAAGTGCGGGGTGCCGCATCTCGTGCTCGAGCGGAGCCGCATTGCCGAACGCTGGCGCTCCGAAAGATGGGACTCCCTGGTTGCCAACGGTCCCGCCTGGCATGATCGTTTTCCCGGCATGGAATTTCCGGATGCCGGTCCCGACGCCTTTGTCGGCAAGGAGAAGGTTGCCGACTATTTTGTCGCTTACGCCGACATGATCGCTGCCCCCATCCGCTGCGGCGTGGAGGTCAGGAGCGTGGAAAGGCTTGTCGGCCGTCCCGGCTTCCGGGTCGAAACCTCGGATGGCGTGATCGAGGCCAGGAGCGTGGTTGCCGCTACCGGGGCTTTCCAGCATCCGGTCATTCCGGCGGTTGTCCCTGGGGATGCCGGAGCGATGCAGATACATTCCAGCGCCTATCGCAATCCGGGCCAGTTGCCCGAAGGTGCGGTGCTGGTGGTCGGCTCCGGGTCCTCGGGGGTGCAGATCGCCGACGAACTCCAGCGCGCGGGACGGCGCGTCTATCTTTCTGTCGGTCCCCATGATCGGCCGCCGCGGGCCTATCGCGAGCGTGACTTCTGTTGGTGGCTGGGGGTTTTGGGCAAATGGGACGCCCAAGCGCCGGCGCCTGGCACCGAACACGTCACCATCGCGGTGAGCGGCGCGCGGGGCGGCCGGACGATCGACTTCCGGCGTCTTGCCGCGCAAGGGATGATGCTGGTTGGCCGGACGGAATCCTACAAGGACGGGGTCATGACCTTCGCGCCGGATCTGGCTAAAAATATCGCGCGCGGTGACGCGAACTACATGTCGGTGCTGGACGAGGCCGACGCCTATGTCGCTCGCAACGGCCTCGACCTTCCCGAGGAGCCCGCGGCCCGCGAGATCGGACCGGACCCGCAATGCATGACCGATCCCATTCTCGAGCTGAACCTGGCGGAAGCCGGGATAGGTTCGATCATCTGGGCAACGGGATTCACCGTCGATTACAACTGGCTGAAGGTCGATGTGTTTGACGAAAAGGGCAAGCCGAAGCATCAGCGCGGCGTGTCGACCGAGCCAGGGATCTATTTCCTGGGACTGCCGTGGCAATCGCGGCGGGGATCGAGCTTCATCTGGGGCGTCTGGCACGACGCCCAGCATGTGGCGGACCATATCTCCACGCAGCGCAAGTACCTGGCCTATCATGCGTCCGCAAAGCGCGAGACCAGGGTAGCATAGCAACGGCACCTGAAACGGACGCCCCTACCTCGAGCCTGATCTGACGGAGACCAAGATGGCGCATACAAGAATTCGCAAGTTCAACACCAAGGACACCTATCCCGAGCAGAAGCTCGACAATGATCTGTGCCAGGCGGTCGTTACGCGGGGCGGCAGGACCGTCTATCTGCGCGGCCAATGCCCGCAGGATCTCGACACGGCCAAGAATATCGAAAGCCATGATCCGGTCGAGCAGACGCACAAGGTCATGCAGAACATCCGCCAGCTGATCGAGGAGTGCGGCGGCACCATGGAGCATTTGGTCAAGGTGGTGGTCTACATCACCGATGTCCGCCATCGCGAGGCGGTCTACCGCACCATGGGCGAGTATATCAAAGGCGTGCATCCCGTCTCGACCGGCCTTGTCGTGCAGGCCCTGGCGCGGCCGGACTGGCTGGTCGAGATCGACGGCACCGCAGTTATCCCGGATGATCGCACTTCGATAATCCCGGATTAAAGTCATGACATTCTCCATCGTCGCGCGATGCAGCCACACCGGCATGTTCGGGGTCGCAGTGTCCTCCTCGTCGCCTGCTGTAGCGGCGCGCTGCGCCTATGCGCAGGCTGGTGCCGGCGCCATTGCCAGCCAGAACGTCACCGATCCGACGCTGGGGCTGCGAGGTCTCGAATTGTTGGCGCGCGGTGCGTCGGCCGCCGAGGCGGTTGCCATCCTGAAGCGCACCGGCGCTTATCCCGAATACCGGCAGGTGCTGGCTGTCGATGCCGCCGGAAAGACCGCGATCCATTCGGGTCCCAAGGCGCTTGGCATCTGGGCGGAGGCGCGTGCGGACAATGTCGCCTGCGGCGGCAACATGCTGGCCCATGACGGCGTGCCGCAAGCTATGGTCGAGGCCTTCCTGGCGTCGGAAGGGCATCTGGGCGACCGCCTCATCGCGACCATGCGCGCCGCGCTGAAAGCGGGCGGCGAGGCTGGTCCTGTCCATTCCGCCGGCATGAAGCTGGTGCGCGAGGTTGCGTGGCCGGTCGCCGATTTGCGCTGTGACTGGACCGATGACTGCCCGATCGAGCAGCTGGCGACGCTGTGGGAACTCTACAAGCCGCAGCTCGATGCCTATGTGACCCGCGCCATAAACCCATCCGATGCGCCGAGCTACGGCGTGCCGGGCGACGAATAGTCAAGACAGGGTCACCTGCGATGAGCGAGCTCAGCCACAAGGACTGGATCGGCAAGGCGTCCGCGATCCGTTTTCGCGACAAGGCGTTCATCGACGGCAAGACGGTTGCGGCGCGTTCGGGCCGGACCTTCGCCAGCGTCAATCCGGCAACTGGCGAGGTGCTGGCCGAAGTGGCGTCCTGCGGTGAGGAAGACATCGATCTGGCGGTTGCCGCAGCGCGGCGCAGCTTCAACGCCGGCGTCTGGTCGCGGACCAGCCCAGCGCACCGTAAGGAGGTGCTGCTGCGGCTGGCGCAATTGCTGCGCGAAAACCTGCATGAACTGGCTCTGCTGGAATCGCTCGACATGGGCAAACTGGTCAGGGATGCGGCCGCGGTCGACGTCCCCGGCTCGGCAGCGATCTTCCAATGGTATGGCGAGGCCATCGACAAGATCTATGGCGAAGTGGCGCCGACCGGTGAAGGTGATCTGGTGCTGGTGCGGCGCGAACCGCTTGGCGTGGTCGGCGCGGTGGTGCCGTGGAATTTCCCGCTCGACATGGCGACATGGAAATGCGCGCCGGCACTGGCGGCAGGCAATTCGGTGGTGCTCAAACCCGCCGAGCAGTCGCCTTTGTCGGCCCTGTTTCTGGCGGAACTGGCAATGGAAGCGGGCCTGCCTGCAGGCGTGCTCAATGTCGTGCCCGGCCTTGGCGAAACCGCCGGCCAGGCGCTTGGCCGTCATATGGATGTGGATTGCCTCGCCTTCACCGGTTCGACCGCCGTGGGCAAGATGTTCCTGCAGTATTCCGGCCAGTCGAACATGAAGCAGGTCTGGCTGGAGACCGGCGGCAAGAGCCCGAACCTCATCTTTGCCGATTGCGGCGATCTCGACGCGGCAGCCGACATGGCGGCCTTCGGCATCTTCTTCAACCAGGGCGAGGTCTGTTCCGCCAATTCACGCCTGCTCGTCCAGCGCGGCATCAAGGATGCTCTGGTGGAGAAACTGGTGCAACGTGCGGCGGTCACGCAGCCCGGCGATCCGCTCGATCCGGCTTCGAAAATGGGCGCGATGGTCGATAGTCGCCACGCCGCCAACGTCATGCGCTTCGTCGAGGCCGGCAAGAAAACCGCGCGCCTGGTCGCGGGCGGCGACCTGGTCACGGTCAACGGGCGCGGCAGCTTTGTCCAGCCGACCATCTTCGACGATGTCGCGCCTGCCGATCCGATTGCGCGCGATGAGATCTTCGGGCCGGTGCTTTCGGTCATCGCCTTCGACGACGAGGCCGACGCGATCCGCATCGCCAATGACAGCCCTTATGGGCTGGCCGCATCGCTGTGGACCGACAGCCTGTCGCGCGCGCATCGTATCGCCGGCCGGCTGCATGCCGGCACGGTTTCCGTCAACACGGTCGACGCGCTGAGCCCGATGACGCCGTTCGGCGGTTTCAAGCAATCCGGCTTCGGCCGCGACCTGTCGCTGCATGCGCTCGACAAATACACCGCGCTCAAAACGACATGGATCAAATACTGATGGGCGCCTAAAGCGCATCGCGATTGAACGGATTCAAGCGATGCGCTTTAGGCCTTTGCTCTATGCATGTCGTTTGCGCAAAACCGGGGCCACTTTTGCGCGACATGCATTAGGCTTGATCGAAGCCCTCAAACCGGCAACATAGCCAGCCATGCCGCTACGCTTCACGCTCAGACAGCTGGAATATTTCGTCGCCGTGGGCGAAGCCGGCTCCATCGCCAAGGCGGCCGAACAGGTCAATGTCTCGCCGCCGTCGATTTCGGCTTCCATCGCCCAGCTGGAAACCGAGTTCGGCGTCCAGCTTTTTGTCCGCAAGCATTCGCACGGTCTCTCGCTCACGGCCGGCGGCCGTGTCTTCCTCAAGGAAGCCGCCCGGCTGCTCAACGATGCCGACGCCTTGCACGACGTCGCCGGCGACTTTGCCGAAAAGGTGCGTGGTCCGCTGGCGGTAGGTTGCCTGCTGACCTTTGCGCAGATCGTCCTGCCGGCGCTGCGCATGCGGTTCGAGCGCGCCTATCCCGATGTGCGCGTGCGCCAGTTCGAGCGCAATCAGGGGCAATTGCTCGAGATGCTGCAGCGCGGTGAAATCGATCTTGCACTGACCTACGATCTCGAACTGTCGCAGGACATGACCTTCGAGCCGCTGATGCTGGTGCCGGCCTATGTCATGCTGCCGGCGGGGCATCGCTTCGCGGCAAAGGCGTCGATCACGACGGAGGAATTGGCCGATGAGCCGATGGTGCTGCTCGACCTGCCGTTCAGCCGCGAATATTTCCTTTCGGCATTCCACCAGCGCGGGATCCGCCCCAACATTGCCGAGCGCACCGGCGACATCGCCGTCATGCGTTCCATGGTGGCCAACGGCTTCGGCTACGGCATCGCCAATATGCGGCCGCTCAACACGCTGGCGCCGGACGGCAAGCCGCTGGTCTTCGTGCCGTTGGACGGCGATCTGCGGCCGCTGACCATGGGCGTCGCCTTGCCCAGTTCCGAACACCGCACGCAAACCGTCCAGGCGTTCATCGACCACTGCCGGCATTTCGTCGTCGAGCAAGGCGTGTTCGGCGCCGAGCGGGCTGTCGGCCAGGCAGCACTTCCACAGAAGTAGCCCGGTTAAGCCAACTGCTGGTCGGCAAGCCGCTGCAGCAATTTTTCCAGCATGCCGTCGCAGCGGCGCATCTGCTCGACGCTGACGAACTCATCCGGCTTGTGTCCCTGCGCCATCGATCCCGGTCCGCACACGACCGTCGGCGTGCCGAGTTCGCGGCTGAACAGGCCGCCCTCCGTGCCGTAGGCAACCTTGATGGTGTTGTTGGCGCCCGTCAGCGATTTGATGAAAGCGACGGCTTGCGAACTGGCCGGCGTGTCCAGGCCGGGATAGGTGTTGGTGATGTCTATGTCGATCGCCGCCTCGGGGACGGTGGCCGAGGCTTCGGATGCAATATGAGCAGCCTCCTTGCGCAGACGGTTGAGAATCTCGTGCGGATCGTCGGCCGCGACATTGCGGATCTCGAAGTCGACCTGGCAGAGGTTCGGCACGATGTTCAGCGCCACGCCGGCGTTGATCTTGCCGACATGGACGGTCGTGTAGGCAATGTCGTAGTCGCCGTCGCGGGCGCCATCGCGCACCAGCCGATCCTGCTCGCGGCGCAAGGCGGCGACGAAGTCGCAGCCGAGATGGATGGCATTGAGCGCCAACGGGGCCAGCGCCGAATGGCCTTCGCGGCCTTTGCAGAGCGCGCGCGCGGCAAGCTTGCCCTTGTGGCCCGTCGCCACCTGCATGTCGGTGGGCTCGCCGACGATGCACAGCAAGGGCCGCTGCGGGGCTGCTTGCAGCATGTCGATCAGGCTGCGCACACCAATGCAGCCGATCTCCTCGTCGTAGGAGAGTGCCAAATGCAGCGGCGTGCGCAGCGTCATTTTCGAGGCTTTCAGGCACGCCGCGAGCGCGCAGGCCACAAAACCCTTCATGTCGGCTGTGCCACGACCGTAAAGCTTGCCGTCTCGGCTCGTCATCTCGAAGGGCGGCAGCGTCCAGGCTTGGCCGTCGACGGGGACGACGTCGGTGTGACCGGACAGCATGATGCCGGAAGCGTCGGCCGGTCCGATGGTGGCAAAGAGGTTGGCCTTGTGGCCGTCCTCGCTGTGGATGATCTGGCTGGCAATGCCATGCGCGTCCAGCAGCTCCGCCATGTAGCCGACGAGGGCGAGGTTCGAATCGCGGCTTACCGTCGGGAACGCGATCAGTTTTTCAAGGATCTGGATGCTGTCCATGCGTCTTGTGTCTCATTGGGCGTGCACGCTATCTAACATCGCGCGGCGGCGGCCTTGAAGTCGCATTTGGCTCAGCCGGGATTCAGCGGATGCTAATCCAGGCAGTGCTGATCGATTAGGCGCGTCCTAACCGGCACAGAAGAAATCTGTTGTTTCCCGGCGCTTGTCGCAATTTATGAATGGTCTCACGGCATCAACCCACTGGGCTGGCCGGCTTGCACCTTGGCTCGAAACCATGATCGGGCATGTGCAAGGCGACGCTGGCAGGAAGGCACGTTCCATGCGCGATCCGCGCTACGACATTCTGTTCGAGCCCGTGAAGATCGGTCCGGTGACCGCCAAGAACCGCTTCTATCAGGTTCCGCATTGCAATGGCGGCGGCTATCGCGACCCTTCGGCCGCAGCCGAGATGCGCCGCATCAAGTCGGAAGGCGGCTGGGGCGTCATCTTCACCGAGCAGACCGAGATGCACCATACTTCGGAGATCACGCCCTTCATCGAGCTCAGGCTGTGGGACGATGCCGATATCCCGGCACTGGCGAAGATGGCAGAGGCCATGCACCAGCATGGCGCGCTGGCTGGCATCCAGCTGGCCTATTCAGGCATCAACGGTCCCAACCTCTACACCAAGGAAGTGCCGCGCGGGCCGTCGGCCTTGCCGATCCGCACCTTCACCAACGATCCGGTTCAGGCGCGCGCCATGGACAAGCAGGATATACGCGACTTGCGCCGCTGGCACCGCAATGCATTCAAGCGTGCCAGGCTTGCGGGCTTCGACCTGGTCTGCCTCTACGGCGCGCATGGCTTCGGCATCATCCAGCACTTCCTGTCCACCGCCACCAACCAGCGCAGCGACGAATATGGCGGCTCGCTGGAAAACCGCTCGCGGTTGATGCGTGAGCTGATCGAAGAGGGCAGGGATGCCATCGGCGACACGTGCGGCCTGACGCTGCGGCTGTCGCTGGACGAGATGATCGGCGAGCTTGGCTTCGCCAACTCCGAAGTGCGCGACATGATCGAGATGCACGCCGACCTGCCAGACCTCTGGGACCTGGCGCATGGCGCGTGGGAGGATTGTTCGGGGCCGTCGCGGTTTAAGGAGGAGAGCGCGCAGGAGAGCCTGGTGTCCGGCATCAAGACGCTGACCTCCAAGCCGGTCGTCGGTGTCGGCCGCTTCACCTCGCCGGATGTGATGGTGAAGATGATCAAGTCCGGTACGCTCGATTTCATCGGTTGCGCGCGCCCGTCGATCGCCGATCCCTTCCTGCCGAAGAAGGTGGAGCAGGGTCGGATCGAGGACATTCGCGAATGCATCGGCTGCAACATCTGCATCACCGGCGACATGACCATGTCGATCTCGCGCTGCACGCAGAACCCGACCTTCATGGAAGAGTGGCGCAAGGGCTGGCATCCCGAACGCATGCAGGCCAAGGGCGACAGCGACAGCGTGCTGATCGTCGGCGCCGGCCCGACCGGGCTGGAGGCGGCGCGTGCGCTCGGCCTGCGCGGCTATCAGGTGGCCATCGCCGAAGCCGGCACCGAACTCGGCGGCCGCGTGACGCGCGAATGCCGCTTGCCCGGTCTCTCGGCATGGGGACGCGTGCGCGACTACCGCCAGTACCAGATCAGCCAGATGTCCAATGTCGACGTCTATTTCGAAAGCCGATTGTCGGCGCAGGAGATACTGGACTTCGGCTTTCAGAACATTGCGCTTGCCACCGGATCCACATGGCGCCGTGACGGCGTGGCGCGCGCGCATGTCGTGCCGATGCCGGCGGACCCGGCCATGCCGGTCTATACGCCGGACGATCTGATGGGCGGCAATGTGCCGACCGGCACTGTCGTGCTGTTCGATGACGATCACTATTACATGGGCGGCGTTCTGGCCGAGCTGATGGCGCGCCAGGGCGCGAAGGTGACGCTGGTGACACCGTCGGCCTATGTGTCCGACTGGACCCGCAACACGCTGGAGCAGGGCGCCATCCACCGCCGGCTGGCCGAACTCGGCGTCGATATCGTGCTGAATCGGACTGTGACCCGCATCGTGGCGGGTGGGGTTGCCACTGCGTGTGCCTATACGGGAAGCCAACGCGACATCGCCGCGGACGCCGTCGTGCTCGTGACGTCGCGCCAACAGGACGATGGCGTCTGGTGCGAGCTGAAGGCGCGGCGGAATGAATGGGCCGATAGCGGCATCCGCTCGATCAAAATCATCGGCGATGCCGAGGCGCCGGGTCCGATCGCCTGGGCAACCTACGCCGGCCACCGCTTCGCGCGCGAGCTGGACGAAGCCGATATCGGCGACGCACTGCCCTTCCGCCGCGAGGTCACGGCGCTGGCGGCGGATTAGGCGCCTGCGGCGCGGTTAGCGAATCTCGGGTTGTTCAACCATACCGCATTGCACAATTCCTTCGCTTGGTCACAATGCAGGCATGGTTCGAACCGCACTCGCCGTCCTGGTGATCGACGAAAACCGCATCCGCGCCGCGATCATCGAGGCGGGGTTGCGCGAGGCCGGCCATGAGCGGGTCACCGTCATCCATGATGTGACCGGCATTGCGCGGCGGATCGCCGAGATCGAGCCCGATGTCATCGTCATCGATCTCGAAAACCCGAATCGCGACATGCTGGAAAACATGTTCCAGCTTTCGCGTGCCGTAAAACGGCCGATCGCCATGTTCGTCGACCGCTCGGACCAGGCCTCGATCGAGGCGGCGGTCGATGCCGGCGTTTCGGCCTATGTCGTCGACGGTCTGCGGCAAGAGCGCGTCAAACCCATTCTCGACATGGCGGTCAGCCGCTTCAACGCTTTTTCGCGCATGGCGCGCGAACTGGAAGAGGTTCGCGGCGAGCTCGAGAGCCGTAAGGTGATCGATCGTGCCAAGGGCATATTGATGAAGTCGCGCGGCCTCTCCGAAGAGGCCGCCTACACGCTGCTGCGCAAGACGGCGATGAACCAGAACCGCAAGATCGGCGACATCGCCCAGAGCCTGGTGACTGCCGCCGGGTTGCTGGGACCGGCGGAGGACGAATGAGCATGGACGCCGCGCACCAGATCACCGCTGGCTTCATGCCGCTTTTCGACAGCGCCGTGCTGGTCGCGGCCGGTGAGCTTGGCTTTGCCGCACGGGAAGGCATCGACCTGACCCTGCACCGCGAGACGTCCTGGGCTAACATCCGCGACCGTATCGCCATCGGTCACTTCCATCTGGCGCATATGCTGGGACCGATGCCGCTCGCCTGCAATCTCGGGCTGACGCCGCTCGCTTCGGAAACCATCGTGCCGTTCTCGCTCGGACTCGGAGGCAATTGCGTCACCGTCTCCAACACTGTGTGGGCCGGAATGGTGGCGCACAGCGCCGAAGCCGATCTCGACCCCGCGCGCGCCGGTGCGGCGCTGCGGGCGCTCATTCGCGAGCGCGCTGCGGCCGGTGGCGACCCGCTGCGCTTCGCCGTGGTGCATCCGCATTCCGGGCACAACTACGAATTGCGCTATTGGCTCGCCGCCTGCGGCATCGATCCGACGCGCGAAATCGAGATCGTCATCGTGCCGCCGCCCTTCATGGCCGATGCACTGGCCGCCGGCCGCATCGACGGCTACTGCGTAGGCGAACCCTGGAACAGTGCTGCGGTTGCCGCCGGCACCGGGCATATCGTCACCGTCAAGGCGCGGATATGGCGTAACAGCCCGGAGAAGGTGATCGGCGTGCGCAAGGCCTGGGCAGACGAAAACCCCGAGGCCTTGGCGGCGCTGCTGCGCGCGCTGCATCACTCGGCACGCTGGTGCCAGGATCCGGCCAACCATGGCGAATTGGCTGCCGTCATGGCGCAGGCCGGCTTTCTCGGCCTGCCGCCGGCCGTGCAGATGCCGATCCTGACCGGCCATCTCCGACTGGGCGGCGGCGCGGAGTGGAGCATCGACGACTTCTTCCTCCCCTTCGACAAGGCGGCGAACTTTCCGTGGAAGAGCCATGCGCTGTGGTTCTACACGCAGATGGTGCGCTGGGGGCACGTGGCGCACACGCCGGAAAACCTTGCCATCGCCCGCAACTGCTACCGGCCCGACCTCTACCGTTCGGCTCTGAAGCCGCTTGGCGTGGCGCTTCCCGGCGCCAATTCGAAAGTCGAGGGTGCGCTCCAAGTCGCTACCGCGGTCGGCGCGACAGGCGCCGGCCTTGTGCTCGGTCCGGACGGTTTCTTCGACGCCCAGATCTTCGATCCGGACGAGGTCGACGCGTACATTGCCGGCCAGAAATCGGCTCGCGCGGAAGCCTGATCATTTCCGCGTCATTCTTGTGCATTGCACAAAAATTGTGCGCGCGATTGCCCGAATGAGCAATCTTTGACCTTCCGGCCATAGGACCCGGCGCGTCCGCGATCGGCGCGGGTTACTGATTTAATTGATCTTTTTCGCCTCTCTCAAAACTGGCACGGTTCCTGCTTTGAAATAGACAGGCCCTTCGCGGGTCACGGAACAGGCGCCCAATGGCGGGCGCCACAGGCAAAGCTGCCGCTCAGGTTAATGCGCGCTCCCGGTCACCCGGACGCGAAGACCTGGCTGGCGGCTTTTTTGTTTTGATCAACACGCAATCGACGACGCGGATCCCAAGCCGCGCCCAACCGGAGACGACGATGACGAAACGGATCAGGACTGGAACGACCCTCAAAGACATGACGCGCCGTGATTTTCTTGTCAGCAGTGCAATGACGGCGGGGCTGTTCGTGGCGGCCCGCAAGCTCTTCCCTTCCGGCGCCTATGCCGCGACCGCCACTCCGGAGGTCACCGGCGCCAAGCTCGGCTTCATTGCCCTCACCGATGCGGCACCGCTGATGATCGCGAAGGAGAAGGGGCTGTTCGCCAAGTTCGGCATGCCCGATGTCGAGGTGCTCAAGCAGGCCTCCTGGGGCGCGACGCGCGACAATCTGATGCTCGGCGGCGCCGCCAACGGCATCGACGGCGCCCATATTCTGACGCCGCTGCCTTACCTTATGCACACCGGCAAGGTGACGCAGAACAACCAGCCGATGCCGATGGCGATCGTGGCGCGGCTCAACTACGACTGCCAAGGCATTTCGGTCGCCCAGGAATATGCCGGCACCGGCGTCGGCCTCGATGCCTCGAAGCTGAAAGACGCCTTCGCCGCCAAGAAAGCGGCTGGCAAGGAAATCAAGGCCGCCATGACCTTCCCGGGCGGCACGCATGATTTGTGGCTGCGCTACTGGCTGGCAGCCGGTGGCATCGACCCCGACAAGGATGTCTCGACCATCGTCGTGCCGCCGCCGCAGATGGTGGCCAACATGAAGGTCGGCAACATGGACGTGTTCTGCGTCGGCGAGCCGTGGAACGAGCAGCTCGTCCATCAGGGCGTCGGCTTCACCGCCGCCACGACGGGCGAATTGTGGAAGGGTCATCCGGAAAAGGCGCTCGGCCTGCGCGCCGAATTCATCGAGAAATATCCGAACGCAACCAAGGCGATCCTGATGGCCGTCATGGAAGCCCAGCAATGGTGCGAGGCCGCTGAGAACAAGGACGAGATGGCCGCCATCATCGGCAAGCGGCAATGGATGAACGTGCCAGTCGCCGACATCATCGGCCGGCTCAAGGGCGACATTAACTACGGCAATGGCCGCGTCGCCAACGGCAGCGATCTCTACATGAAGTTCTGGAAGGGCGGCGTCTCCTATCCGTTCAAGAGCCACGATGCGTGGTTCCTTGCCGAGAACATCCGCTGGGGCAAGTTCGCGCCGACCACCGACATCAAGGCGCTGGTCGATCAGGTCAACCGCGAGGATCTGTGGCGCGAAGCGGCCAAGGATCTCGGCGTCGCGGCGGCCGACGTTCCGGCGTCGTCGTCGCGCGGCGTCGAGACCTTCTTCGATGGCAAGATCTTCGACCCGGCCAACCCGTCCGCCTATCTCGACAGCCTGAAGATCAAGGCCGCGGCGTAGCCCAACCGCAAGCGGCGTCCTGCGCCGCTTGCGATCACTACCTGCCCCCAAGGAGTTTTTCCCAGACATGTCGATCCAGACTATCGAGGACACAAAGGTGAAGGCGTTCCCCGCGAAGCCGGCGGAGGTCATCGCCTTCACCGCAAAGGCACGACGCCGCTTCGATCCGCTGGCGATTGCCGGCAAACTGGCGAGCGCGCTGGTGCCGCCCATCATCGTCATCGCGCTGATGCTGGTCGTCTGGCAGATCGCCTGTTCGTCGCCGACATCAAGCCTGCCGCCGCCGACCCAGGTGTGGAACGAGGCCTACGATTTGATCGCGCATCCGTTCTTCGAGAATGGCCCGCAGGATATCGGTCTGGCATGGCGCGTGCTGATCTCGCTGCAGCGTGTTGCCATCGGCTTCGGCCTGGCGGCGGTCGTCGGCGTCGCGCTCGGCGCGCTGGTCGGCCAGTCGATCTGGGCGATGCGCGGCCTCGACCCGGTGTTCCAGATCCTGCGCACGGTGCCGCCGCTGGCCTGGCTGCCGCTGTCGCTGGCGGCGTTCCGCGATTCCAGCCCATCGGCGATCTTCGTCATCTTCATCACGTCGATCTGGCCAATCATCATCAACACCGCGGTCGGCGTGCGCAACATTCCCGAGGACTACCGCAACGTGTCGCGCATCCTGCGGCTCAACCAGTTCGAGTTCTTCGTGAAGATCATGGTGCCGGCCGCCGCGCCCTACATCTTCACCGGCCTGAGGATCGGCATCGGCCTGTCCTGGCTCGCCATCGTCGCCGCCGAAATGCTGACCGGCGGCGTCGGCATCGGCTTCTTCATCTGGGACGCGTGGAACTCGTCGCGGCTGCCCGACATCATCGTGGCGCTCGCCTATATCGGCGTCACCGGCTTCTGCCTCGATCGTCTGGTCGCGGCGGTCGGCGCCTTCGTCACCCGCGGCACAACGGCAAAGTGAGGAGAGGGCGATGACGGCCTATCTGAAGCTCGACCATATCGACAAATCCTTCACGCGTGGTGCCCAGGTCAGCGAGGTGTTGAAGGACATCAGGCTGACCATCGACAAGGGCGAATTCGTCTCCATCATCGGCCATTCCGGCTGTGGCAAGTCGACCTTGCTCAATCTGATCGCCGGGCTGACCAAGGTGTCCGCCGGCGCCGTGCTGCTCGAGGACAAGGAGGTCGACAGCCCCGGTCCCGAACGCGCCGTGGTGTTCCAGAACCATTCGCTGCTGCCGTGGCTGACCGTCTACGAAAACATCAATCTGGCGGTGTCGAAGGTCTTCGGTCGTTCGAAGAGCAAGGCCGAGCGGCATGACTGGATCATGCGCAATCTCGACCTCGTGCAGATGGCGCATGCCAAGGACAAGCGTCCGGCCGAGATATCGGGCGGCATGAAGCAGCGCGTCGGCATCGCCCGGGCGCTGGCCATGGAACCGAAGATCCTGCTGCTCGACGAGCCGTTCGGCGCACTCGATGCGCTGACGCGCGCCCATCTGCAGGACGCGGTGATGGACATCCATTCCAGGCTCGGCTCGACGACGATCATGATCACCCATGATGTCGACGAGGCGGTGCTGCTTTCCGACCGCATCGTCATGATGACCAATGGCCCGGCGGCAACCATCGGCGAAGTGCTTGCCGTGCCGCTGGCGCGGCCGCGCCGGCGCGTCGAACTCTCTTCCGACCGGACCTTCCTGCGCTGCCGCGAGGCGGTGCTGAAGTTCCTCTACGAACGCCACCGCTTCGTCGAAGCCGCGGAGTAGCACCATGAGCGAAAGACTTGTCATCATCGGCAATGGCATGGCCCCCGGGCGCATGCTCGAGCACCTGCTGGAACAGGCGCCGGGCCGCTACACCGTCACCATCTTCAACGCCGAGCCGCGCGTCAACTACGATCGCATCATGCTGTCGCCGGTGCTGTCGGGCGAGAAAGCCTATGAGGAGATCATCATCCACGGCGACGGCTGGTACATCGCCAACAACATCACCCTCTACAAGGGCCACAAGATCGTCGCCATCGATCGGTCAGCGAAGACCGTCACGTCCGATCATGGCGTGACCGAGCCCTATGACAAGCTCGTCATCGCCACCGGCTCGGTACCGTTCATCATCCCGGTGCCGGGCCATGACCTGCCGGGCGTGCTGACCTATCGCGATCTCGACGACGTACAGGCGATGATGCTTGCCGCCCAGTCGCGGGCCAAAGCCGTGGTCATCGGCGGCGGGCTGCTCGGACTGGAGGCCGCGGCCGGGCTGAATGCGCAAGGCATGGACGTCACCGTGCTGCATGTCATGCCGACCTTGATGGAGCGCCAGCTCGATCCGGCCGCCGGTTATCTGCTGCAGCGTGCGGTGGAGCAGCGCGGCATCAAGGTCATCACCAAGGCCAACACGCAGGCCATCACCGGTAACGGCAAGGTCGGGCAGGTGGAGCTTGCTGACGGCACCATTATCCCAGCAACGCTTGTGGTGATGGCCGTTGGCATCAGGCCGAATTCGGCGCTGGCCAAACAGGCCGGCATCGCCGTCAACAGGGGCATCGTCGTCGACGCCGGCATGCGCAGCAACGATCCCGACATCTACGCGCTCGGCGAATGCGCCGAGGTCAACGGCCAGGTCTATGGCCTCGTCGCACCGCTCTACGAGATGGCGCGCGTTACAGCCAGCCAGTTGGCCGGCAACCAGGCGGCGGCCTTCGTCCATATGGACACGCCGACCAAGCTCAAGGTCACCGGCATCGAGCTGTTCTCGCTCGGCGACTTCGCCGAGGGCGAGGATCGCCAGGAGATCGTGCTGCGCGACGCCGCCGCCGGCGTCTACAAGCGCCTGGTGCTGAAGGATGACCGCATCATCGGCACCGTGCTCTATGGCGAGACGGCTGACGGCGCCTGGTTCAACGACCTCAAGAAGAAGCAGACCGACATTTCCGAAATGCGCGACACGCTCATCTTCGGCCAGTCCTACCAGGGGGGTGCCCCGCTGGACCCTATGGCGGCCGTTGCAGCCTTGCCGGATGATGCGGAAATCTGCGGCTGCAACGGCGTTTGCAAGGGAAAGATCACCGGCGCGATCACGGCCAAGGGCCTGACCTCGCTCGACGACGTGCGTGCCCACACCAAGGCCTCGGCCTCCTGCGGCTCCTGCACCGGGCTGGTCGAGAAGCTCATGGTGCTGACCATCGGCGACAAATACAATCCGGCGGCGGTGCAGCCGATGTGCGGCTGCACGACGCTTGGTCATGACGAGGTGCGCCGGCTGATCATCGCCAAGCGCCTGAAGACCATTCCCGCCGTCATGCAGGAACTGGAATGGACGACCTCTTGCGGCTGCGCCAAATGCCGGCCGGCGCTGAACTACTATCTCGTCTGCGACTGGCCGGACGACTACGCCGACGACTACCAGTCGCGCTTCATCAACGAGCGCGTCCACGCCAACATCCAGAAGGACGGCACCTATTCGGTGGTGCCGCGCATGTGGGGCGGAGTGACCAACGCCGCCGAACTGCGCGCCATTGCCGACGTCGTCGACAAGTTCGAAATCCCGATGGTCAAGGTCACCGGCGGCCAGCGCATCGATATGCTCGGCATCCGCAAGGAGGACCTGCCGGCGGTGTGGGCCGATCTCGGCCAAGCCGGCTTCGTTTCCGGCCATGCCTATGCCAAGGGCCTGCGCACGGTGAAGACCTGCGTCGGCTCGGACTGGTGCCGCTTCGGCACGCAGGATTCGACGGGATTTGGCGTCCGCATCGAAAAATTCATGTGGGGCTCGTGGACGCCGGCCAAGGTCAAGATGGCGGTGTCGGGCTGTCCGCGCAACTGCGCCGAAGCGACCTGCAAGGATGTTGGCGTCATCTGCGTCGACTCCGGCTACGAAATCCATTTTGCCGGGGCGGCCGGCCTCGACATCAAGGGCACCGAGGTGCTCGGCCTGGTCAAGACCGAGGATGAGGCGCTGGAGCATATCGTGGCGCTGACGCAGATGTATCGCGAGCAGGGCCGCTATCTCGAGCGCATCTACAAATGGGCCAAGCGCATCGGCATCCCCGAGATCAAGCGCCAGATCATGGACGATGGCGACAAGCGCAAGGCCTATTATGAGCGCTTCGTCTTCAGCCAGAAATTCGCCCAGGTCGACCCGTGGTCGGAACGCGTTTCCGGCAAGGACAAGCACGAATTCCGGCCGATGGCCTCGGTCGGGTTTGCGCAGGCGGCGGAGTGATGGAGATGAACTGGGTATCAATCGGCTCCATCTCGGACATCCCCCGCCGCGGAGCGCGCTGCGTCGCAACGCCCGAGGGGAAAATCGCGGTCTTCCGCACCGCCGACGATCAGGTCTATGCCATCGACGACCATTGCCCGCACAAGGGTGGGCCACTCAGCCAGGGCATCGTGCACGGGACGTCGGTGACCTGTCCCTTGCACAATTGGGTGATTTCGCTGGAGACGGGCAAGGCGCTCGGCGCCGACGAGGGCGCGGTGCGCACCATTCCGGTGCGGGTCGAAGGCGAGCATCTGTTCATTGCGCTGGAAGCGCTGGCCAGCCGCGCGGCCTGAACCCATGGAGATCGACGAAGCGCGCGAGGTGAGGACCACCTGCCCCTATTGCGGGGTGGGCTGCGGCGTGCTGGCGAAGGCCACCGCGGACGGGCAGGTGTCCGTCCGCGGCGACCCCGACCACCCGGCCAATTTCGGCCGGCTCTGCTCCAAGGGCTCGGCACTCGCCGAGACCATCGACCTCGACGGCAGGCTGCTGCATCCGGAGGTCCACGGCCGCCGCGCCGGCTGGGACGAGGCGCTCGACCTTGTCGCCTCGACCTTCTCGCAAACCATCGCCGAGCATGGCCCGGATGCGGTCGCCTTCTATGTTTCGGGCCAGTTGCTGACCGAGGACTATTACGTCGCCAACAAGCTGATGAAGGGTTTTGTCGGCTCGGCCAACATCGACACCAATTCGCGCCTGTGCATGGCCTCCTCGGTCGCCGGCCACCGCCGCGCTTTCGGCTCCGACACCGTGCCGGGAACCTATGAGGATCTGGAATTGGCCGACCTGATCGTGCTGGTCGGCTCCAATCTCGCCTGGTGCCATCCGGTGCTCTACCATCGCATCGCGGCTGCCCGGGAAAAGCGGCCGGAGATGAAGATCGTCCTGGTCGATCCGCGGCGCACCATGACCGCTGACATCGCCGACATGCATCTGGCGATCGCGCCGGATGGCGACGTCGCTTTGTTCACCGGGCTGCTCGCTTATCTCGGCCAGCACAATGCGCTCGACCGCGCCTACATCACGACGCACACGACCGGCTTCGGGCAAGCGCTTTTCGCGGCCTCCGCGCTCGACCTGGCCGGCGTCGCTGCCGCCACGGGCCTGAGCGAGGACGAGCTTGGCCGTTTCTACAGCCTGTTTGCGGCAACGGCGAAAACGGTGACGGTTTACAGCCAGGGTGTGAACCAGTCGTCATCCGGCACCGACAAGGTCAACGCCATCATCAACTGCCATCTCGCCACCGGCCGCATCGGCAAACCCGGAGCAGGGCCGTTTTCGGTGACCGGCCAGCCCAACGCCATGGGCGGCCGCGAGGTCGGCGGCATGGCCAACATGCTCGCCGCGCATATGGAAATCGAAAACCCCGACCATCGCGACCGCGTGCAGCGCTTCTGGAACGCGCCGGCCATTGCCGGAAAGCCCGGCCTGAAGGCAGTCGAGATGTTCCAGGCGCTGGCCGACGGGCGGATCAAGGCGCTGTGGATCATGGCCACCAACCCGGTCGATTCGATGCCGGACGCCGATGCCGTCGAGGCGGCGATCAAGGCGTGCCCGTTCGTGGTGGTGTCGGACGTGCTGGCCCAGACCGACACCGTCCGCCACGCCCATGTCCGGCTGCCCGCCGCCGCCTGGGGCGAGAAGGATGGCACCGTCACCAATTCAGAGCGCCGTGTGTCGCGCCAGCGCGCGTTTTTGCCCGTGCCCGGCGAGGCAAGGCCCGACTGGCGGATTGTCGCTGAGGTCGGCAAGCGGATGGGGTTTGGCGAGGCGTTTTCCTATGCGACGCCAGGGGAGGTGTTTGCCGAGCATGCCGCGCTGTCAGGATTCGAGAATGATGGCGCGCGGGATTTCGATATTGGTGCTTATGCCGGGGTTGATGCGGAGGAGTATGAGGCGCTGGAGCCGTTCCAATGGCCGGCGCCGAGCCCAGCCACCCCCCTCTGGCCTGCCGGCCATCTCCCCCGCAAGGGGGGAGATCGGCTGCCACCACGGCCTTCGCCAATTACAAACAATGCAGGAGATATGCGAGCATCAAAGCTGCCAATCTCCCTCCTTGCGGGGGAGATGTCCGGCAGGACAGAGGGGGGTGCTCAAGCTCGACATCAGTCGGACGAGCATCTTCGGGCCGGGCAGAGGCTGGAAGGTAACACCACCCGCTTCTTCGCCGACGGCAATTTCTACACGCCCGACCGCAAAGCGCGCTTCATCGCCATCCGCCCCACCACGGAAGTCCGCACCAGCCCGGACTATCCGCTGATCCTCAATACCGGCCGTATCCGCGACCATTGGCACACCATGACGCGAACCGGCAAAAGCCCGCGTTTGTCGCAGCACATCGCCGAGCCCTTCGTAGAAATCCACCCGGCGGATGCGCAGCGCTTCGGCATCGGCGACGCCGACATCGCGCGGGTTTCCAGCCCGCGCGGCGACGTGCTGGTGCGCGCGCTGGTGACGGCGCGCCAGCGCCAGGGCAGCCTGTTTGCGCCGATGCACTGGACCGATCAGTTTGCGGCAAGGGGCCGGCTCGACACGCTGACCGCGCCGCTGACCGATCCCATTTCCGGCCAGCCGGCGCTGAAACATGTCGCCGCCCGCATCGAGAAATTCGCCGCAAAGGCCTTTGGCTTTGCGGTGACGCGGCGCAGGCCTGAGCCTGATACCGCGGCCTACTGGGCCGTGGCCAAATGCAAGGGCGGCTGGCGGGTCGAGCTTGCCTTTGCCGAAGACGACATCGATTGGGCTGGCTTTGCCGGGTCACTGTTCGGCGTGTCACCGGGTGCGGAAATGCTCGCCTATCATGACCGCGACGCCGGCCAGCATCGCATCGCCGCCTTCGACGGCGATCAACTGTCAGCCGCCTTGTTCGTCGCACCCGGCCCGGTCGCCGTGTCGCGCGGCTGGGCGGCGGAACAGTTGAGTGCCGATCATGTCGACCGGCGCGGCAGGTTGGCGATCGTAGCCGGACGACCGGGCGGGATCGACGTCGACCGCGGCGCCATCGTCTGCTCCTGTTTCGGCGTCGGCGCCAACCAGATCGCGGAAGCGGTGCGCGGCGGCTGCGGCAGCGTTGCGGCGATCGGCACGGCCCTGCATGCCGGCACGAATTGCGGCTCCTGCCGCGCCGAGATCAGGGTCATCATCGACGCGCAGAGTCTTCAAGCAGCCGAGTGATTGCCCCGACCGAAGGGGCCTGCGCGACGGCGCTGGTTGGGCTATGGTGGCGCAAGCGTGCCACGTCGTGCACGAATCGTCTTCAGTCAGGGTCATCCGATGGCAAATCCCCCGCGTCGACCGACAAATCCGATGACGGCCGCCGAGGCGGCTTTCAAGCCGGTGAAGAAGCCGGCCGCGCCGGTTCGTGAGCCCTTCGCCGCTCCAGGCGTCAGGGAGCTTGTTTCGATCCGGATCGATCGCGCCGTGCTGGACCACTTCCAGGAGGATGGGCCGGGCTGGCAGGACCGCATCAACGACGCCTTGCGGCAGGCGATAGAAGGCAAGCCTGTTGTTGCCGAGGATGATCGTTCAGACGACGAGTAGCGGCTGTTCCAGTCAGCTCACGCCTCGAAGTGCAGGATATAGAGCTTGCGCGTCTTCTCGTGGATCGTCCATTCGCCTTTCCAGCCTTTCGGCAGCACCAGCATTTCGCCCGGACCGACGTCCTCGCTGCGGCCATCGGGACCATGCAGCGAGACCCGACCTGACACGATGTGGCAGGTTTCGGAATTGCTCTCGCGCGATGCGGTGAAGCGGCCCGGCGTGCACTCCCAGACGCCGACTTCCAGTGTGCCGTCAGGCGAGGTCCACAGCGTCTTCGCTGCTTCGAGCTGATCGCCGCTGATCGAGGTCGGCTTGGGCTCAGGCTCGCCGAGGTCGATGGAAGCGAGATGGGCGAAGGTCTGGAAGTCGGTCATGGCGGTCTCTCAATGTCCTGTGATGCGGTCGGCGATTGCGGCCAGTTTCGACGTATGCTGGAGGCCGGCTTCCTCGCGCTCGTCGGCGACGCGATAGAGCTGATACATCGAGTGGACGCCGAGCCAGCGCATCGGCTCGGGCTCCCATTTGCTCACCTGGCGGTTGACCCAGGGCAGGCGGGTCAGTTCGGTGTCGCGGCGCAGGATAAGGTCGCGCAGCGTGCGGCCCGAAAGGTTGGAACTTGAGACGCCGAGCCCGACATAGCCGCCTGCCCAGCCGATGCCGGTTTCAAGGTCGAGGCCTGATGTCGTGCACCAGTCGCGCGGCACGCCCAGAACGCCGCACCAGGCGTGGTCGATGCGAAGCCCGGCTGTCTGCGGCAGAAGCCGGGTGAGGATCGCGTGCAGGCTTTCGATCGTGGCCTGCTGCGTCTGGCCGCGCACATCCGTTTGCGAGCCGTAACGATAGGGCACGCCGCGCCCGCCCATGGTGATGCGGCCTTCCCTTGTGCGCTGCGCATAGCAATAGGCGTGCGCGGCGTCGCCGAGAAGCTCATGGCCCTCCCAGCCGATCTCGTCCCATAGCGATTGCGGCAGCGGCTCGGTGATGATCTGCGCGCTGTTGAGCGGCAGCCAGAGCCGCTCATTGCCTGATATGCCGGCCGTGAACCCTTCGGTGGCGCGGATGATGATCGGCGCGCGCACGGTGCCGCGGTTCGTCGTGACCTTGCCCTTCTCGATGCCGGTCACGGTGGTCTGCTCGTAGATCGGCACGCCAAGCCGCTCGACGGCTTCGGAGAGCCCACGCACCAGCTTGGCCGGCTGCACGCGTGCGGTGCCGTGGTGGATATAGCCGCCAAGCACATTTTTGATGTTGATGCGGGCTCTGGCCTCTGCCTGACCGATCAGGCTGACGCGGTCCTGCGGCACGCTCCAGCCGATCGCATCGGCATAGGCGGCCTTGATCCGTTCGAGCTGCGGCGGGTTGGTGGCGACCGTCAGATTGTCGACGCGGCGGATGTCGGCATCGATGCCTTCGGCCTCGGTCACCTCTATCACTTCGTCGACCGTGCCATGCATGGCCGTTTCCATGTCGATGACGGCGCCGCGCGTCGATGTCCGCAGATATTTCTCGCGCGACCAGCTGAAGCCGCCGGACAGCCAGCCGCCATTGCGGCCCGACGCGCCGAAGCCGGCGAACTCCCTTTCGACGATGGCGATGCGGATCGAAGGATCGGCCTTCTTCAGATAGTAAGCTGTCCACAAGCCGGTGTAGCCGGCGCCGACGATGCAGACATCGGCTTCGAGGTCACCCGGGAGCGGCGCGCGATAGGCCGGCAGGCCGATGTCGGCATACCAGAACGAGACGTTGCCGTTGACTTTGGCGTCCATGTCTAAAAATCCTGCGGGGAAAAGAGCGATCAGGTCATCGTCATGTCGGCGCGGTCGTCGTCGGCAAGAAGTTTTGCATCGACGACCGACCAGCGCAGATCGACCGTGTCACCAATCGAGAACGGTGTGGCTTCCAGCGACGAGCGCACGATGGCGACCGAGCCGTCGCGAAGCGTCACCTGGTATTTCGAGCCCGACCCCAGATAGATCGCTTCGCTGACCTCACCGGTGAGGCTGTTCTGCCCGGCGGCGGGTGGCGTGTTGGTGTCGGCGAGCGAAAGCTTTTCCGGCCGCAGCAGGACCACCGGTTTGCGGCCGCCGGGCAGCTTGCCGCCGGCAACGATCTTCTGGCCGGCGATCGTCAGGCTGGTCTGGTTTCCGGACGTCTGGGCATCACCGCGTAAGCTGGTCGACTCGCCGATGAACTTCGCCACGAACAAGGTCGTCGGCTCGTCGTAGAGCTGGCGGCCGGTTCCCACCTGTTCGATGCGTCCCTGGTTGAAGACGGCGATGCGATCGGACAGAACCAGCGCTTCTTCCTGGTCGTGCGTCACATAGACGAAGGTGGTGCCGAGTTCGCGGTGGATACGCTTGATCTCCAGCTGCAGCCATTCGCGCAGCTTCTTGTCGAGCGCGCCGAGCGGTTCGTCCATCAGGAGCAGCGGCGGATCGAAGACGATGGCACGCGCCAGCGCCACGCGCTGTTGCTGGCCGCCGGAGAGCTCTGAGGGATAGCGATGCGCGAAGTCGGCCATCTTGACCATGTCCAGTGCTCGTACGACGAGACGGTCGCGCGCCTGCTTGTCCATGCCGCGCAAGGTGAGGGGATAGGCGACGTTCTTGCCGACCGTCATGTGCGGAAACAGCGCGTAGTGCTGGAACACGACGCCGATGTTGCGCTTGTGCGCCGGCAGGGCGACGATGCTGTTGCCGCCGACGGCAAGATCGCCTGCGGTGAGGTCGGTGAAGCCCGCAACGATGTTGAGCGTGGTCGTCTTGCCCGAGCCGCTGGGCCCCAGCAGCGTCATGAACTCGCCGGGCTCGATATGCAGGCTGACATCGTCGAGCGCGGTGAAATTGCCGTAGCGCTTGGTTGCGCCCTTGATGTCGATGGCCGCGCCACGTTCCCTCGCAGTCATCTCAACTCCTCGTCGATTTCGAGCTGATGATCAGCCCGGCGCTGATGATCAGCGTCGTGGCAATGAAGATGATGGTTCCGACGGCCGTCACCGTCGGGTCGGCGTCGCGGGTGATGCTGGTGAAGATCTGCACCGGCAAGGTCTTGAGGTAGGGGCTGGTGATGAACAGCGCGACGATGATTTCATCGAAGGAGGTGACGAAGGCAAACAAAAGCCCGGACAGGATACCGGGCGCGATCAGCGGCAAGGTCACGGTGCGGAACGTGGTGAAGCGATTGGCGCCGAGGCTTGCCGCCACCGTCTCCAGCCGCACGTCGAAGACTTCGAGGCTTGCCGACACGGCAATGATGACGAAGGGGATTGCCAGCATCGTGTGTGCGATGACGAAGCCGGTGGTGGTGCCGACGAGCTGGTAGTCGAGATAGACGGCATAGATGCCGATCGCCAGCACCACGCCGGGCACGATCATCGGCGTGATCAGGATGGCGCGCAGCAGGCCGGCGCCGGAATGTTTCATGCGGCTGAGGCCGAGCGCCGCCAGCGTGCCGATCAGCGTGGCGGCAACGGCGACGAGGCCTGCGACCCTGAGCGAATTGAAGAAGCTCGACAGCCAGTCGGGATTGGTGAAGAAATTCGCGTACCACTGCCACGAGAAGCCGGACGGCGGGAAGGCAAGCGACTTCTTCTCGTTGAACGACATCGGGATGATGACCAGCGTCGGCATCACCAGCCATACGGCGACCAGCAGGCAGAACAGGCCGAGCAGAATGCGGAACGGTGCCAGTCTCATGATCTGGACGCCTGCTTGTGGCGCTGGCGCATCAGCGGTGCGGCGAGCGCCAGAAGCACGAACGTCGCGACCAGCAGCACGACGCCCATGGCGCCGCCACGGCCCCAGTTGAGCAGGCTAAGCACCTGGCTCTGCACCAGCGTCGACAGCATGGTGCTGCGCGGGCCGCCGAGCAGGGCAGGGGTGATGTAGAAGCCGAGCGACAGGATGAAGACGATGATGGCGCCGGCAAAGACGCCGGGCAGCGACAGCGGCAGATAGATCTGCAGGAAGGCGCGTGCCGGGCGCGCACCGAGGCTGCGCGCCGCTTGCACGAGGCGCAAATCGATGCCGCGCATGACCGAATAGAGCGGCAGGATCATGAACGGCAGCAACACCTGCGCCATGCCGATGACGACGCCGGTCTGCGTGCGGATCAGCTTCACGCCGTCAAAGCCGAGCAGCCTGATCACCGAATTGATGATGCCGGAATCCTGCAGCAGGATGACCCAGGCCAGGGTGCGCACCACGCCGCTGACCCAGAACGGCACCAAAACGCACAGGATGAGGACCAGCCGCAGGCGCGGCCCGACCGCCGTCATGAGATAGGCGTAGGGGTAGGCGGCGATGACGCAGACGATGGTGACCCAGGCGGCGATGGAAAAGGTGCGCCACAGGACGGTGACGTTCACCGGCGTGGAGAAGAACCAGACGTAGTTCTGCAGGCCCCAGGCCGGGTCCGAAAAACTGCGCAGCGTGACGGTCAAAAGCGGATAGCCCATCGCGGCGATGAGCAGAGCCAAGGCCGGCATCGCCAGCAGTGAAGGATAGGCGGCAAGGCGCAGGCGCCGTTGCGGCCCCTGTATGGCAGCCACCGGCCGGGGATTGTCACCCCCGGCCGTCGGCGTATGCGATGTCTGGCTCACGCCGTCACCTCAGTGATAGCCGGCTCAGTTGCCGGCCATCAGCGCCGTCCACTTGTCGGACGCGGCGGCGAAGTTGGCGACCCAGAACTTGATGTTCTGCTGATAGCCGAGCTTGGCGTGGTCCGGCGTGTTGGTCAGGAAGGCGGCGACGGACGCGTCGACCTTTGGCTGTGCCTCGTTGTTGATCGGCGAGTAGGAGGTCTGCTCGGTCAGGATCTCCTGCGACTTCTTGCCGAGATAGGCGTTGATCAGCGCGTAGGAGGCATCAGGGTCCTTGGCGCCGACCGGGATGGTCAGCTGATCCATGACGACCAGCCAGTCCTTCCACACCGGCGTATAGGCAGCGCCATTCTTGACCGCCGTCATGGCGCGGCCAGTCCACATGATGATCATGTCGGCCTCCCCGGATTCGGCAAGCTGCTGGGATTCTGCGCCGGTCTTCCAGAAGATGGTGTCGGGGCCGATCGCCTTGATCTTGGCGATGCCCTTGTCGATATCGGCAGGCGTCATGGCGTCGACCTTGCCGCCGTCGGCCAGGATGGCCTGTTCGATCAGGCCGCCGAGCGGGCTGCCGCTGCCGTCGATGGCGCGGGTGCCGGGGAATTTCGCGGTGTCGAAGAAATCCTTCCAGTCCTTTGGCGGATTGTCCTTGTACGTGTCGTTCTTGTACATCAGGACCATGCCGTAGTTCATCGCCGGCACGCTGCATTCGCCGACCTGTCCGGGCGGGATGTGCGAGATGTCGAGCTTGGTCAGGTCGAGCTTCTGGAACAGTTTTCCGCAATGCACGAAGGGCGGAAAATCGTCAGTGTCGACGACATCCCAGGTCACATTGCCTGATTCGACCTGCGCCTGAAGCTTGGCGATCTCGGTCGGTCCGTCGTTCAAAAGCTTGACGCCGCTCTTGTCGACGAATTCCTTGAGCGCGGCAACCTGGCCGTCCTGGTAGATGCCGCCATAGGAGACGAAGGTCAGCGTCTTGCCCTTCAACGAGCCGTCGACGACGGTTCCGGCCGGCGGCGCGTTCTGCGCGTGAGCGGCGGCTGCGAGCAAGGCCAGTGCGGCGGCACCGACAAATCCGGCCAATCTTGATCTGCTTCCCATTTTCTAACCCTCCGATGGCTCGCTGTTTGATTTTGGCAGGCCGGGCGCGAGCGTTTTCCGGGCTACATATTGATCGAGGTCGACAGCGCCGCTTGTCGGCGGTGCGATGATCCACAGCACTTCGGCCACCGTATCGCCGACATTGATGGTCCGGTGCGGCGTCGAGGTCGAATATTCGATGCTGTCGCCCTCTTCGAGGGTGAAGCTCTCGTCGCCGAGCGTCAGTTGCACGCGTCCGCGCAGCACGAGGAACATCTCGCTCGCGTTGCCGTGCGTGTAGGGCACGTCGCCGGTGGAGCCGCCGACGGCGAACTCGCCGCAATAGACTTCCATCTCGCGGATCGGCCGGCGCGACAGCAGCGTCTTGCGGTAGCCCTCGCTGGTCGGCAGCGCCGGCCGCTCGGCGCGTGTCAGCACCGCATGCGGCGAGACTTCGCATTCGTCGAAAAGATCGGCGAGGCTGATGCCGAGCGCGTTGGCTATCAGCATCAGCGTGCTGGTGTTGGCGCCAGAAAGGCCGCGCTCGAGCTGGCTCAGGAAGCTGGCGGTGGTGCCGATCATGTCGCCGAGCTGGCGCAGCGTCAGGCGCCGCGTGGTGCGATAGGCCTTGATGCGATCGCCCAATACCGTCGAGCGGCGCGCTTCGGCGCTGGTTGCGGCATTGTCATTGAGTGCGTGATCCGCAGCGATTTTCATGGCGATCTCAGGGTTCACTTAACATGCTATTAAGTGAGGCGTCCTGGCAAGTAGATTCGCTTGGTCACCTGAAAATCATCGGTGGACCTGCAGAGGGTGCATGATCGGCAGACCGGCAACGCCGGTTCGGCTCGATCACTGGATCATGAAGCGCGAACTGAACGGCAGGCTTGCCGCGCCGACGGCCTTCGGGCTGATGCTGACCCGCGCGGGCAGCGCTTCGATGCCGGGGAATTCCCGGCTGATGTCGGCGCACAAGGCCTTGGCGATCTTCTGCGGCGCATAGCTGGACAGGACGACCGTCCTGAATTCGACAAACTGGGTCAGTGCGGAGATCGAGGCTTTCAGGCGGTTGGAGCATTCCCCCAGCCATTCGCTGTAGGCCTCGCCGAGGTCCGGCCATTCAGGGCTGCTACTCCAGATGATTTCGGAGGGGCGCCCGCGCATTGTCAGTTCGCTCTCCAGGCGCACAAGGCCATGATCGAAGCTGGCGCTGGAGTTTCCCTTGTAGATCTGGTGGTTGAGGATGAGCCTGCTCTGCAGCCGTGCTCCGAGATAGAAGAACAAATAGTCGTTGAGCGGCTTGGCGACGCCGAACATGCTTTCGCCGCCGGCCGCCGCGGTGATGTCGTTCTGGACGAAAACCGGCAGCTTGCTCTGCTCTTCGATCTCGCCTTGCAGAGCCTTGAGGGAAGTGCTCGATCCGTTACGAATTGCAGCCATCGCGTCGACTTCGTCGGGAACAGCCAGTCCGATGCCGGCAACGCGGCTGCGCGCGTCGACCGGCAGGCTCGTCATGGCTTGCCCGATCGCCCCCAGCAAATCGCTGCTTTGCGGAAACGGATTGGCTTCATCCGCCGGCAACTGCTTGTGGAAGCGCACGGTGCCAATGAAGTCGATGAGCGCGATGTCGATCCTGCGCCGGCTGAAGCCGACGCCAACCGCATAGGCGCCCTCCGGGTTGAGCGAAAGCGGGATGGTGGGCGGACCGACGCGGCCGCGCTGCGCCTCGCCCTGCGAGACCAGGCCTTCCTGCTCAAGCGAGCGGACGATGACCGAGGCCGTTTGCGCCGACAGGCCAGTCTTCTCGCCGATTTCCATCCGCGAAATGCCTTCGTTCTGCAGCAGCAGCGACAGCACCAGCCGCTCATTGTAGCTGCGCACGCTCAACGCATTCAGCCCGCTCGCACGATCGGCGATGCGCAAGGGATTGGGTGGTGCGAATCTCATGTCAGGCAAGGGTCGCCCCGTCGGTAAGAGCGCGTTGCCTGGCGGCGGCATGGTTGCTCATGTCGAGCGGCTCCAGCCGATGGCATCGACCGCGCGGGCGAGTGCGGTGCCCAGCAATCTGTGCGCCTCGGCATCGATGTGAAAGCCGTCCGCCTCGCTGCACGACACCACCGAGCCGGCATCGAAAAAGTGCAGTTCGAGCGAGTCCGCCAGAACCTCGAACTCGAGCGCCAGCAGGCGCGATTTCTCCGGCGCGCCGGCGAAGATGGACTTCCATTCCTTGACGTCGTCCTGCATCGGCGGCGGCGCCACGATCATGATCTCGGGCGTCGAGCCGCCCGGTCCGGGCGCCAGCTCCTTGATGTCGTAGACGAGGCAGCCGATGCCCATCGCCACTTCCGACGGCGGTTTGTTGAAGCGGATCTTGAGGTCGTTGGTGCCGAGCATGATGATGACGAGGTCGAGCGTCGCATGGCTCTGCAGGCAAGGGCGAAGATAGGTTCGGCCGTTCTTGTGGGCGCCCTCGATCGGATCGTCGTGGACGGTGGTCCGGCCGCTCAATCCTTCCTCGATGACATACCAGTCAGGGCCCAGCTGAGAACGCAATATCCCCGGCCAGCGTTCACCCGGACCATAGCGCTCAAGCGGCCCCCTGCCGGGGATCTGGCCGTGCGTGTTGGAGTCGCCGTAGCACAAGACTGATCGCATGTTTTTCCCGCCGGGACTGACAGCGCGCCGAAGCCAGCGAGCGCCATTCATGATGGATAGAGGAGCGATGAAAGGCAAGCAAGAGAATAGTCATTCAACATGACTAACTATTGACAGGCCGAATCCGCTGTGCTTCTAAAGTGCCCGGAGGAGTTCTCAACCGTCACCATCGTCCAGCCCAGGTTGGACCTCGACACGCATGTGTTCGGGGGCGGGAGAATTGCGTGCATCGGTCGGTTTGCGACGACGAGCATGCATTGGGAGAGCGTCTCGCGGCCCGTGCGAATTCGTAAGGCCGGGGCAACCACAAGGAGGAGAATTCAATGTTAGGATTGCTGAAAACCGTCGGTCTGGGAGTGCTCGTCGTATCAGCGCTTGCCGTGTCGTCCCTGGCGCATGCGGAAGATGTCAAGCTGATGGACGGCGTCGCGCCACGCCCCGACGACACGCGCATGACCGCGGCCGGCGCGTTCAAGAAGGACCCGCCCTGGGTCATCGGCATGAGCGACTTCGGCGTCAACGCCAACACCTGGACGGTGCAGGTGGCGCATGAGGCGGAAAATGCCGCGGCCAAGGACAAGCGCATCTCGAAATTCATCCTGCTCGATGCCGGCTTCGACCAGAAGAAACAGGTGGCCGATATCGAGGATCTGATCGCGCAGCATGTCGACGCGATCATCGTTCAGCCGGTGACCAGCACATCGGCGAATGCCAGCATCGCCAAGGCGGTCGCCGCCGGCATCCCCGTCATCCTTCACACCGGCCGCATCGATTCCGATGCCTACACCACCGAGATCCAGGGCGGCGCCGAGCACTTCGGCAAGGTGATGGGCGACTGGCTGGTGAAGACCGTTGGCGACAACGGCAAGATCTGGGTCCTGCGTGGCCTGGCCGGCCATCCGGAAGACACCAACCGCTACAACGGCCTCTTGGAATCGCTCAAGGGCACGCATGTGCAGATCATCGCCGAGGAGCATGGCGACTGGCAGTATGACAAGGCCAAGAAGCTGTGCGAGACGCTCTATTTGAACAATCCGCAGGTCGATGGCATCTGGTCGTCGGGCGCCGACATGACGCGTGCCTGCGTCGATGTCTTCAAGCAGTTCGGCACGCCCGTTCCGCCGATTTCCGGCGAGGGCAACAATGGCTATTTCGGCCAGTGGATCACGGACGGATTCAAGTCGATCTCGCCGGAATACAGCCCCGCTCAGGGTGCGGCCGGCGTGCGCGCCGCTGTCGCTCTGCTCGAGGGTCAACAACTCTACAAGCGCTATGTCTACAACCCCGACGGCTGGGATAAGCACAAGGCCGCCAAATACTACCGCGACGATTTGACGGCCAATGTCTGGTGGCCGAGCGAACTGCCCGAGGACAAGCTCAAGGAATATTACGGCAAGAAGTGACGGCGCCGTGGCTGGTGGGGAGTGGACAAGCATTCCCCGCAGGCCGTTCCATGTGTTGAATTTGGTTCGTTCGAGGGTTTCGTGACCAATCTTATCGAGATGTCCCACATTTCGAAGGCGTTCGGAGGGAGCAAGGCGCTCCATTCCGTTTCCCTCGATCTCAAGGCGGGCAGCGTCCACGCCCTGATGGGCGAGAACGGCGCCGGCAAATCGACGTTGATGAAGATCCTGGCGGGCGTGCATCAGCCCGATTTCGGCGAGATCTTCATGAACGGGGAAAAGCTCGATCTGAAGTCGCCGCGCGACGCGCTGGATGCCGGCATTTCGACCGTTTTCCAGGAGCACTCGCTGCTGCCCAATCTGTCGATCGCCGAGAACATGTTTCTGGGCCGGGAGCCGACGACACGGTTCGGCTCGATCGACTATCCCGCGATGAAAAGCCAGACCGCCAGGGCTCTTGGCGAACTCGGCCTCACGCTCGACCCGTCGCAACTCGTTTCCAACCTGACGATCGCCGAGCGGCAATTCGTCGAGATCGCGCATTGCATCCAGGCGGACGCCAGCGTGCTCATCCTCGACGAGCCGACGGCGGCGCTCAACGCAGCCGACGTCGATGTGCTCAACCGCAACATCCGCCGGCTGCGCGATAAGGGAAAGGCCGTCGTCTACATCTCGCATCGCATGGAGGAGATCTTCGAGCTGTGCGACACGGTGACGGTGCTGAAGGACGGCGCACTGGTCGGCACCAGGATGGTGTCCGAGATCACCACCGACGAACTCATCGCCATGATGGTCGGACGCGAACTCCAGGACCTTTTTCCCGATCGTACTGATAACAAAGGCGACGAGATACTGCGCGTCGAGAACCTGAGGATCACCGAGATATCGCGGCCGCTGTCGCTGACATTGCACAAGGGCGAGATCGTCGCCCTGGCCGGCCTGGAGGGACAGGGCCAGCAGCGCTTCCTGAGATCGCTGATCGGCCGCTATCATCCCTTCGCCGGGACGATTTCCGTCAACGGCAAAGCGTTGAAAATGCCGCTCCCGGCATCATCAGGCGTTCGCCATTTGCAGCAGCTGAGGGTCGGCTTCGTTCCCGAGGACCGCAAGGAAGAGGGGCTCTTCCTCGCTTTGCCGATCGCCCACAACATCGCCATCGGATTGCATTCGAGGCGATCCGAACTCGCGCCGGCGCGGCCGTATCGAAACGTCATCGCCCGCATGATGGAGGTCATGAACATAAAGGCGGCAGGGCCGTCCGCGCCGGTCGGCTCCCTGTCGGGCGGCAACCAGCAAAAGGTTCTCCTCGGCCGCTACCTGGCCGCCGATCTCGATCTTCTGCTGGTCGAGGAGCCGACCCGCGGCGTCGACATCGGCGCCAAGTCCGAGATCTACCACCTGCTGCGCGACTTTACCGCCAAGGGCGGCGCCGTGCTGGTGCTGTCGCGCGAGACGATCGAGTTGATCGGGCTCTGCGATCGCATCTACGTCGTCCACGACGACACCATCGTTGCCGAAATGCCGGCGGCGCAGGCGACGGAACACAAGATCCTCGACGCGGCCCTGACGGGCGGCTCCGCGCGCCAGCTCTAGGGGGCTGCCATGGTTCGCTCGCTGTTCAACATCCTGAGTGGCCGGAACACGCGGCAAGGCCTGTGGGGCCTGCCACTGCTGGTCGCCTTGTTCATTTCGCTGTGGCTGACCGTCGAGACGACACAATTTGCCACGGCCGAAAACCTCTTCAACCTGGTGGCCCAGGCAATGCCGCTGATCATCGCGGCCATCGGACAGTTGGTGGTCGTGCTCATCGGCGGGCTCGATCTGTCGGTCGGCTCCGTCATCAGCTTCACCACGGCGGTGCTGGCGCTCGATCAGCCGGCTGTCGTGCTGATCCCGGCGGTCTTCGTGCTGGCGGCACTCATCGGGCTGATCAACGGCCTGGCGATCACCCGTTTCAACGTCCATCCGATCATCGCGACGCTGTCGACGCAGTACATCGTGCTCGGCATCACGCGCATCCTGCGTCCTGTGTCCGGCGGTACGGTGCCGGAGATCGTCATCGATGCCGTTTCAGGCAGTTTCCTCGGCGTTCCCTATCCGGTTTTCTGGGGCATCGTCGTGATCCTGGCAGCGTGGAAACTGCTCTATGGATCGCGATACGGGCTGCATCTGTTTGCGATTGGCGGCGGCATTGCTTCGGGCGCTGAAAGTGCTGCCCGCAATTTTGGCGTCTCCGACCGTCGCAACATCATCCTCGCCTATGTGGTCTGTTCCTGTTTCGCGGCCGTTGCCGGTGTCTTCCTGGCCGGGCGCATCGTGTCGGGCGATCCGAATGTCGGGCTGCTTTTCGAACTCGACACCGTCACCGCCGTCGCCCTTGGAGGCACCCAGCTCTCCGGCGGCATAGGCAGCCTGCACGGCACGGTGATCGGCGCGCTGGTCATGGCGCTGCTGGCCAATGGCATGAACCTCGCCAACGTCTCGCCCTTTGTTCAGACAGCGATCAAGGGCGGCATCCTGCTGGCGGTGGTCGGGTTGCAATCCCGCAAGAAAATGGGGCTCTGAGCGATGGCCGCCGTTCTCGCAAATCCGATTGCCCGGCGTCTGCTGCGCATCCCGCCGTCCTATTTTGTCTTCATCGTGCTGCTGGCCACGCTGTGGATCGCGCGGCCGAACATGCTTAATCTCAACATCATGGGCATCTTCGTCAGGCAGATCGTGCCGCTTGGCATCCTGGTGCTGGGGCAGCTCGTCGTCATGCGGGTGAAGTCGATCGACCTCTCTGGCGGCGGCATCATCCTGCTCATCAACTATTTCATCTCGTCGGGCACTTTCCCCGGCGCGTCGATGCCTTTCTACGTCGTTCTGGCGCTCGCCACCGGCCTCGTCATCGGCCTGTTCAACGGCTTCATGATCGGCAGCCGGCGGGTGTCGGCCGTCATCGTCACGCTGGCGGTCAGCATCATCCTGGTCGGGCTGGTGCAATTCCTGTCGAGCGGGAACCCGCCCGGCGATGTGCCGAAGCCGTTCAACGACCTATACAACACGAAATTCCTGTCGGTTCCGACGCCGGTGCTGTTCTGGATCCTGCTGACCGCTTCGGTGTGGCTGCTTCTGTCGCGGACCGTCTTTGGCCGCTACGTCGCTTCGGTCGGGGAGAATGCCGAAGCCGCGCATTTTTCCGGCGTGCCGGTCCAGCGCACGGTCATCCTGGCGCATACGCTCGCCGGCCTGATCGCGGCGATCGCGGCCCTGGTGCAGACCGGTTCGATCGCCGTCGGCAGCGTCCGTATCGGCCTCGACCTGCCGATCCTGGCGGTCGCGGCAACGATCCTCGGCGGCGTCGTCTTCGGTCGTGGCGACGGCGGCGTCTGGGGGCCTTTCTTCGGGGCGCTGTGCTTTGCGCTGCTGTTCGTGGTGATGACGGTGCTCGGCATCGACGAGCCCGGCAAGCTCATCGCGCAGGGCGTCATCATTCTCGGCGCGGCGATCTTCTATGGAGTGCGCGTGCGAAACCCCTGACTTGAGACGGCGAAACGTCGGCGTTCAGACAATTGCAAACAGATGGAGAAACATGGATGTCACCGCCAAAAAACATCATGTGCTACGGCGACTCGCTGACCTGGGGCTGGGTTCCAGTCAAGGAGGGGTCGCCGACCTACCGCTACCCCTATGACCAGCGCTGGACCGGTGTGATGGCGGCGGCGCTGGGGGCGGGCTACCACATCATCGAGGAAGGCCTGAGCGCGCGCACGACCTGTCTCGACGACCCCAACGATCCGCGCCTGAACGGCGCCAATTACCTGCCCTCGGCCATCGCCAGCCATCTGCCGCTCGACCTGGTCATCGTCATGCTCGGCACCAACGACACCAAGTCTTATTTCCGCCGGACGCCCTATGAGATCGCCAATGGAGTGGCGAAACTGGTCGGGCAGATCCTGACCAGCGCCGGGGGCATCGGCACGCCTTATCCGGCGCCGAAGGCGCTGGTCATTGCGCCGCCGCCGCTGACCCCGATGCCCGATCCGTGGTTCGAGGGCATGTTCGGCGGCGGGCACGAAAAATCCAAGGACCTGGCCAGGCAATACAAGGCGATGGCGGATTTTATGAAGATCGATTTCCTCAATGCCGGCGATTACCTCACCACGGACGGTGTCGACGGAATTCATTTCACCGCCGCAAACAACGCCGATCTGGGGCGCGCCGTCGCCGACAAGGTCAAGTCGATCCTTGAACCGGGCAAGGTCAGCACTGCCGCCTGAAGCTGCCAGGCCGTCGGCCTGCGGCACACAGGCCCATGGCGCAGGTGTATCGCTCGTTCCTCCGGCGATACACATCGATACGGGGCCGTTTGGCCCCGTATCGATGTGGCGCTCGACGCCTGCAGACCTGCGTTGATCTAGGGCCTTGCGCCCCGAGGGACATGATCGGCGGACGCTTTGGTTTGGCGGTCGAAAACGACCGCCAGGCCGTTCTTCACGGCAAGCGCGGCGACCATGTCGTCGAGTTCGCGATCGGGAATGGCGGGTTTGAGGACCTGCCGGATGGCCCGATAGGCCTGCTCGGTCGACACATAGTCGTAGTGCTTTTTGCGCGCTTCCACATATTGCTCGATGAGAATGCCCAATCGGCGGGCGGCGATGTCATCTGGTTGCTGCAAGGGAGCCTCCTCAGGGTCGATCGTTTGCAGACCCCCGAGATGTAAAAACCCACGCCGCGAAAGTTAAGGCCTGCTGTCGGTTTGAAGCCCAAAAAATCTATTGCCTTCGTTCAACGAACTGCGCCGCAGAGTGACATCGTGTCCGAACTGGCACATCGCAGCCGCAAGGCGCGGGTCAACTAACCCGTCCGAATCCCGAACAAAGCGTGTATTCACAACAGTTCCGACAGAACGGCCATGAAGTGGTCGTTCTCCGCAGCCGAGCCGATGCTGGCGCGCACATAGGTGTCAAAACCCTGCTGCTTCCACGGCTTGACGATGACGCCTTGCCGCAGCAGGCCTTCAACGAAGGCGGAAGCATCTTGCCGGCAGTTGAAGAACAGGAAGTTGCCCCTGGAGGCGGCGACGTCGAGGCCCTTGCTTGCCAGGAAAGTCTCGACGCGTTTTCTCTCCGCCCTGGCCAGCGCGACGACCCTGGCGAGGTGTTCGTCGTCGGCCAGCGCCGCGAGTGCGGCGGCTTGGGCCATGCCGTTGGCGTTGAAAGGCGTGCGGACGCGGTCGAGCAGCGCGCGCAGCTCCGGGTCACCGACGATGCCGAAGCCGATCCGCAATCCGGCCAGGCCGAAAGCCTTGGAAAAAGTTCGCAGCACGATCCAGGGCTGGTCCAGCTTTCCGAGATAGGGCAGGGATGACGTATAGTCGTCGCCCTCGGCATACTCGGCATAGGCTTCGTCGATGACGATCAGCGTCTCGTCGCCGACCACGTCCAGAACCCTCGACAGATCGCCGCCGGAGAGCCAGCTGCCGACCGGGTTCATCGGATTCGAGAACAGCAGCATGCGTGGCCGTTCGCGCACCGCCTCGACCAGCGCATCGACATTGATGGTGAGATCGTCGTTGACGACAACGCGTTTGACGGTCGCCCCCATCAGCGTGGCATAGTCCTCATGCAGCGGGAACGACGGATAGAGGGTGACGACGGCGTCGCCCGGCCGCAGTACGGCACGGCTGATGACGGAGAGAAGGTCTTCGGAACCGTTGCCCAGGATAATTTGGTCCTCGGCGACAGTATATTTGTCGCCGACCGCCTGGCGCAGCTTGCGCCCGGCGGGGTCGGGATAGAGGCGGAACATCTCGGAGCCGGCATGCATCGTCGTGACGAGGGTCGGGCTGGGCCCGAGCGGATTTTCGTTCGAGCCTAGTTTGGCGATCCTGGCCGGTGCGTATCGCTCCATAACCTCGTCAATGGTGAGCCCGGAATTGTAGGGCGACAAACGGTTGACTTCGGTGCGGACCATATCCGAGGCTTTCGACACGGGTGGGCTCCTTTGCGGCGGATTTCGTCATCAGTACCGCAGCTGAAATTGTTTGTATATGCTTGTATATGTAATCTGCGATCTGATAGCGTTGATACCGGCGCCGAGGCCGACACCGATCAGGAGGATCACATGCGCAACGCTTCTCTCTTCGATCTCTCCGGCAGGAGGGCGCTTGTCACCGGTGCAAGCCGGGGTATCGGGCGCAGCATCGCCGAGGCGCTGAGTGCTGCCGGCGCCGACGTCGCGGTCACGGCGCGCAGCCTGGCCTCGCTGGAGGCCACCACGGCAGCCATCCGCGCCGCCGGCGGAGTGGCGCACGCCATCGCTCTCGACGTCACCGATGTCGGCCGCTGCCGGGCAGCAACCGCAAAGGCCGCCAGCCTGCTTGGCGGTCTCGACATTCTCGTCAACAATGCCGGGATGGAGGAGGTGCGGCCCTCGCTCGATGTCGACGAGGCGCTGTGGGACAGGATCGTCGACACGAATCTCAAGGGAGCGTTCTTCTGCGCCCAGGCCGCCGCGCGGCAGATGCGCGACGCCGGCCGTCCTGGTGCCATCATCAATCTGTGCTCGCTGACATCCGAAGTCGGAATTCCCACCGCGGTGCCGTATGGCTCGTCGAAGTCGGGCCTGCTCGGCATGACCCGCGCCCTTGCGGCGGAGTGGGCGGAGCTTGGCATAAGGGTCAACGCCATCGCGCCGGGCTATTTCAGGACGGCGATGACCGACGTTTTTTACAGCAACGAGGCATGGCAGCACTCCATGCTGGCCAAGATCCCGCAGCGGCGTTTCGGTGATCTCCACGACTTGCACGGCATCGCCGTGTTCCTCGCTTCGGATGCGGCTGCCTACATAACCGGCCAGTCCATTCCGGTCGATGGCGGCTTTCTCGCCTCGATCTGATGAGGCAAGTTTGTCTCCGCAGTTTCGACGGGAAGGATGATGGAAAAATTGCTGGCGACCATCATACATACATGTATATACTTTTGCCTGAGTGAAGCCTCTCTACGGCTTTGATCCTTGCCCCGGTCGGCTTGTCGACCCGCAGAACTATGGCCATCCACGGGCCAACCGTCATTGCGTTCCAAGAGTTCCAGGAGACGAGCAATCATGTCCGACATCAGCTTCCACGATCTGTCATCCATCGATGCCGACCAGCGCGCCAGTCTGCTGAAGCGCGCCGAGGCCGATCTGACGGTCTTCGTTGAGAAGGTCCGGCCGATCATCCAGGCCGTCAAGGACGAAGGCGACGCCGCCTTGATCCGCTTCGCCAGGGAACTCGACAAGGCCAATGTCGCCGACGGCGAACTTCAGGTGTCGGAAGCCGAGTTCGATGCGGCGTTCGACAAGGTGGAAAAGGACGTCGTCGAGAGCATCCAGTTCGGCATCGACAACATCAGGCGCTTCCACGAGGAGCAGAAGCCGGAGACGATGTGGCTCAAGGAAGTCCGGCCGGGCGCCTATGCCGGGGACAGGTACACGCCGATCGCATCCGTTGCGCTCTACGTGCCGCGCGGCAAGGGCGCCTTTCCGTCGGTGACGATGATGACATCGGTGCCGGCGGTGATTGCCGGCGTGCCGCAGATCGCCATCGTGACGCCGCCGACATCGGATGGGTCGGTGGACGCGGCAACGCTCGTCGCCGCGCGTCTCGCCGGCGTGGGCACGGTCTACAAATGCGGCGGCGCCCAGGCAGTTGCCGCCGTCGCTTACGGCACCGAGACGGTGAGGCCCGCGCTCAAGATCGTCGGTCCCGGCAGCCCGTGGGTGGTGGCGGCCAAGAGCGTGCTGTCGTCGGTCATCAACACAGGTCTTCCGGCCGGCCCGTCGGAAGCGATCATCTTTGCCGATGACAGCGTCGACGGCGGGCTTGCCGCGCTCGACCTGCTGATCGAAGCCGAGCACGGGCCGGATTCCTCGGCCTATCTGGTGACGCACAGCCGCAAGGTTGCAGAAGCAGCACTCGCTGCACTTCCCGAGCATTGGTCGCGGATGACCGAGCAGCGTGTCGAGTTTTCGCGCGCGGTGCTGACCGGCAAGCGCGGCGGCATCGTGCTGACGGCGTCGCTGGAAGACAGCTACCGCTTCATCAACGACTATGCGCCCGAACATCTCGAGATCCTGTCGACGGAGCCGTTCGCCCATCTCGGGCGCATTACCGAGGCCGCCGAAATCCTGATGGGTCCGCACACGCCGGTGACGCTGGCCAACTTCGTGCTGGGACCCAATGCAGTGCTGCCGACCAGCCGCTGGGCGCGGACCTACGGCCCGCTTTCGGTGACGGATTTCGTCAAGCGCTCGTCGGTCGGCTATGTCACCTCGGCGGCCTATCCGGAACTCGCTCTGCATGCCCGCAGGCTTGCCCGCTATGAGGGCTTCAGTTCGCACGAGAACGCGGTCTCGGAAATCCGCGACCGCTATCTCGCCGGCTGAGCGGAAACGATCGCGATGAAGGCCGCTCGACTTTATGGACCCGGCGACCTGCGCGTCGAGGATATCGCCGCGCCGGGCGTGCCGGATGCGGGCTGGGTGAAGCTGAGGGTCGATGCCGCCGGCATCTGTGGTTCGGATCTGCACAATTTCCGCACGGGCCAATGGATAAGCCGGTCGCCTTCGACGGCCGGTCATGAGCTGACCGGTACGGTGATCGCCATCGGCGCAGGCGTTGATAGCGTCGCGGTCGGTGACAGGGTGGTTGCCGATTCCCGGTTCTGGTGCGGAGACTGCGCGCAATGTCATGCCGGCAGGCGGCATCTCTGTGCGTCGCTGGGCTTTGTGGGGGAGATCTGCGACGGTGGGTTTGCCGAACAGACGGTGCTGCCCGCACGGCTCTTGCATATCATCGATGCCGGGCTCGACGAGCGGGTCGCGGCGATGGCCGAGCCGCTGGCGGTGGCGTTGCATGCGGTGCGGCGGCTGCCGAAAACGGCAGGCTCGGTGCTGGTCGTCGGCTGCGGGCCCATCGGCGGTCTTGCCGCGCTGCTGCTGTCGCGGACCTTCGCCGGCATCGTGCTCGTCGCCGACCGCAACCAGAGCCGCTGCGCCCGGGTGGCGCGGGTGACGGGTGCCACGATGGTCGATCTGAACCGGGATGCCGTTGCCGCCGCAACCGCCAATGCCCCGCTGCTCGCGGCCATTGAGGCGACCGGCAGCGTCGCGGCGCTCAACCAGTTGCTTGGCGTTCTCGATCCCGGCGGCACGATCGCCATGGTGGGCATCTTTCACGGCCGCCTCGACATTGATCCCAATACGCTGGTCGAACGCGAAATCGGGTTGCTGGGATGCCACGCCTTTGCCGATGAGCTGCCCGAGGCCGTGCGGATGCTAGGTGAGCTCAGCGAACCGCTGTTGGCGCTGATCGACCAGGAGATCGGCCTGGATGACATTCCGGCTGCCTATGAGCGGCTGTTGGCGGGACACAGCGACGGCTTGAAAACAATCATCCGCATGCGGCAACCTGTCGAGCAGTCGTGATTTCCGATGAATCGCCGGAAAGGACTTTGGAAATGATCACTTTGCCTGACACGGCCAGCCCTCTCTACGAGAAGGTGAAGGACTACATCCTGGCCAACATCGGAACGGGCCGGTGGGGCAAGGATCGCAAGCTGCCGTCCGAGAATGAGTTGGTGGCTTCACTCGGCGTGTCGCGGATGACGGTTCACCGGGCTCTCAGAGAGTTGACCTCGGCGGGATTCCTGATCCGTCTGCAAGGTGTGGGAACTTTCATCGCGCCACCGCGGCCGCAATCGACGCTGATCGAGATCAACAACATCGCAGCCGAGATCGTCGAGCGCGGCAACAGGCATCGATCCGAAGTCCTCGTCCTCGAAACCATCATGCCGACAAAGGAGCTGGCGCTGTCGTTCGAGTTCGCAAAGCGCGTCTCGATCTATCATTCCGTCGTCGTCAATTTCGAGAACGATTTGCCGGTGCAACTCGAAGAGCGCTTCGTCAATCCGAGCCTCATCCCCGACTATGACAAGCAGGATTTTTCGAAGACGGCGACCTATGACTACCTCATGCAGAAAACCCCGGTGACCGAGGTCGAGCATATCATTTCCGCCATCCCGGCGGATGCCGAAACGGCGCGGCATCTGGGCATCGATGTCGGCGCCTGCTGCCTTTTCCTGCACCGCCGGACATGGACGGGCGCGGTGGTGGCCACCATCAGCAAGCTGACTTATGCCGGCAGCCGCTACTCGCTCGGCAGCCGCTATTCCCCTTCAAAAAGCAACTGACGGAAGCGGGTCGAATGCAAGCCGGAGCGGCCCCGCTGCCAATGTATATACATGTATCGATGAAAACGGTTTCGCCCTCGGCGAACGAACTGGCTGGAAGGAGCGACAGATGACGCCGGCACCGAGCCGCACGGCGCGGATCCGGGCACTCGCGCAGCATGATGTTGCCGAAGCACAAAGCGCGCTGGCGGCATTGCTGGGCGACCTGTTCGCGATGCGCCCCCGCAATGTCCGCATCAACTTCGACAAGTACAGCCTCAATTCGTTGAACGGCTTCTTCGAGGACGACGGCAAGGCCTACTTCTTCAAGTTCCATCAGGAGGAGCGGGAAGAGGCGATGACGGGCGAGTATTACCGCGCCGAGATTCTGTCGCGCGCCGGCCTGCCGGTCGACCAGCCCGTGCATATGTCGGCCCAGCCAGGCGAGCAGATCCTTGTCTATCGCCGTCGCACGGATCCGAGATTTTCGGATGTGCTGTTCGCGCTGGATGCGCAGGACGATGCCTGCAAGCGGCGAGAAGCCGTTCTTGCCGAGCACGACCTGTCGGCCAGGCTGCTCAAGGTCTATCTCGAGACGCTGCATCCCGTCACTGTCGAGGACGTGGCGGCGGAGCCGATCCACAGGCTGTTTCATGAGCGGCTGATCGATGCCGAGACACGCTTGTCACCAGGCGGAAGGCTGGCCGATTTCTATATCGGCAAGCCGTTCGTCTTTCCCGGTGCCGAGTTGGATTGGGATCGGTTTTCCCGGCTGAAATTCGTCATCAACGGCCAGCAGTACACCGACAGCATCGGTGAGCTTTTCGATGCCGCGGCTGTGCGCTTACGGCCGGACCGGCTTGCCGATGCCGGCGGCGTGGTCGCGCATGGCGACGCCCACAACGCCAATGTCTGGTACACGGCGAAGGCGGGGAGGGCGGAGCTGTCCTTCTTCGATCCCGCCTTTGCCGGCTCGCACATCCCGACACTGCTGGCGGAGGTGAAGGCGACGTTCCACAATATCTTCGCCCACCCGTTCTGGCTCTATGATCCGGCGACCGCGACAGAGGCTTTTCGCGCCCAGGCGCGGCTGGACGGAAACCTGCTCCATGTCGACACGGACTGGGACCTGAGCCTCGTCCGCCGCGACCTGCTGGAGGTCAAGGCGACAGCGCTGTGGCGGCCATTGCTGCTGGAGCTCAAACGGCGCGGCATGCTGCCGGCCGATTGGCGCGCGGTGCTGCGGGCCGGTCTTTTCCTGTCGCCGACGCTGGTTATGAACCTGCGCGCCGGCGCGCGCAGCCACACGCCGGTCTCTTCCCTCATTGCCTTTTCAGTCGCGGTCATGGTCGGCAGCGAACCCGTTGCCGGAGCCGATCGGGTGACAGGTTTCCTCGACCGGATCGATCCGGCCAAGGTGGAAAATTGAGTCTTTCCAACTTGTATATGCATGTATGTATTTTAGCCTTGACATCCGCTCCCGCTGACGCTGAAATATCCTCGCACTTCACCATGAAGTGGCAGGTAAGACGCCGAGGCACAGTGCCGCAAGAGCAGAAACCCGCAGTCTCACCAGACCGGCTACCTCAGTTAGAAAAAGCGGTCTGATCATCAAGGGGAACAAAGATGATGCGTAACCTAACAGGACAATTTCGCGCGCTTGTGATGGCCGCCGCCATCGGGCTCGCCGCCGCCCCGGCAGCCTACGCGGCCGATGCGGCCATTCCCACCACGCCCGAGGCAGGAGCGTTCAAGATCGGCATCGAGCCCTGGCTCGGCTATGGCCAGTGGCATGTCGCCGAGGCCAAAGGTCTGTTCAAGACAAACGGGCTGAGCGACGTCCAGATCGTCAACTTCGCCGAGGACAAGGACATCAATGCAGCACTTGCAAGCGGCCAGCTCGACGCCGCCAACATCGCCACCCACACGGCTATGGGCATGGTTGCGGCCGGCCTGCCGGTGAAGATCGTGCTGCTGCTCGACGTCTCCATGACCGCCGACGCCATCATCGCCGGCAAGGACGTCACCTCCATCGCGGACCTCAAGGGCAAGCAGGTGGCCTTCGAGGAAGGCACGACGAGCGACATCCTGCTCAAATACGCGCTCGCCAGGAACGGCATGTCGATCGACGATGTGAAGCCGGTCCCGATGCCGGCGTCCGATGCCGGCAGCGCCTTGATCGCCGGCCAGGTGCCGGTCGCGGTGACTTATGAACCGTACCTCACCGTCGCCATGGCGCAGAACAAGGACCTCAAGCTGCTGTTCACCGCCGGCGAGGATCCCGGCCTGATCAGCGACGTGCTGGTGGTGCGTGACGAGGTGATCAAGTCGCGGCCCGGCCAGGTGCTGGCCATGATCAAGAGCTGGGACGCAGCGCTCAAGGACTACAATGCTGATACGCCCGGTGGGCGCGCCATCATCGCCAAGGCTGTCGGTTCGGACGTCAAGGACCTCAACACCGCCTTTGACGGCGTGCGCTACTATTCGCTCGCCGAAAACAAGACGGCGCTGACAGGCGACTTCACCACCAAGACCTTCGCCGATGTCGAGGCCGCCGCCAAGAACGCCAAGCTGCTGCAGGCCGACGTGACGCCGGAGCAGATGATCGACCCGTCCTTCGTCAAGGCGGCGGAATGACCAAGGCTGGATCGCGGTGGTGACACAGATGCCCGGGGAGCGACCGGCGCCAGGACTCGCGAAACAGGCGAGGCGCCGCCGGTCCTCCGGGATCGGCGTGCCCATCGCCAGGTCGCGCTTTCTGATCATCGCGGTGGCCGTGTTCGTCGGGCTGGGCCTTGCCTGGTGGGCGGCGACCGGACTGGGGTTGGTAAAGCCGATCTTCCTGCCTTCGCCGGGCAGCGTCGCGGCGCAGATCGCCAAGCTCGCTGCCGACGGCACGTTGTGGCTGGACCTCAAAGCCTCGATGTACCGTATCTCCATCGGCTTCCTCATCGCCTCGGCCCTGTCGATACCGATCGGCGTGCTGATCGGCAGTTTCCGTTCCTGGGAAGCGGCCATCGAGCCGCTGGTGGATTTCATCCGCTACATGCCGGTCGTCGCTTTCGTGCCGCTCTCCATCCTTTGGGCCGGCACCGGCGATTCGCAGAAATTCCTGATCATCTTCATCGGCACCTTCTTCCAGCAGGTGCTGATGATCATGGACAATGTGAAACGGGTTCCAGCCGATTTCATCGGCCTTGGGCGCACGCTCGGCCTGCCGGATCGCAAGATCCTGACGCGCATCGTCGTGCCCAGTGCCTTGCCGGGTATCTGGGATACGCTGCGCATCAGCCTGGGCTGGGCATGGACCTGGCTGGTGCTGGCCGAACTTGTCGCCGCGACTTCGGGGCTCGGCTATCGCATCACCGTGTCGCAGCGCTATTTCCAGACCAACACCATCATCGGCTACATCCTGCTGCTTGGCCTGCTCGGCCTCATCACCGACCAGGTGATGAAGGCGCTGGAAAAGGTGCTGTTCAAGCAAGAGGGCCGCTCGCAATGAGGTCCAGCCGATGAGCCCCCCCAAATTGCGGATCGCCGGTCTGCACAAGAGCTTCGGCACCGGCGAGCGGCGTACGGAAGTGCTGCGCGATATCAACCTCGATCTTGCCGACAACGAGTTTGTGTCCCTGGTCGGTACGTCGGGCTGCGGCAAGAGCACGCTGCTGTCGATCGTTGCCGGACTGCAGGACTTCGACGCGGGCGATCTCGGCATCGACGGCGCGCCGATCCTGCAGCCGGGTCTCGACCGTGGCGTCGTCTTCCAGTCCTACACGCTGCTTCCCTGGCTGACGGCGCGGCAGAACATCGAGTTTGCCCTCAAGGCCGCCGGCTACGATCGCCCGACCTGCCGCAGGATCGCGCTGGAGCATCTCGAACTCGTCAAGCTGTCCGACAGCGCCGACCGCTACCCGGCCGAACTCTCGGGCGGCATGAAACAGCGCGTCGCCATTGCGCGCGCGCTTTCCTACCGGCCCAAGATGCTGTTGATGGACGAGCCCTTCGGCGCGCTCGATGCCTTGACCCGGCATCAGATGCAGGAACTGCTCACCCAGATCTGGGAGGAACACAGGTTGACCGTCCTGTTTGTCACCCATGATGTGGAGGAGGCCGTCTATCTGTCGGACCGCATCGTCGTCATGGGCATCGCCCCGGGACGCATCACGCAGACCTTCAATGTCGATATCGAGCGCCCGCGCCGCGAAGAGGTGATGGAAAGCCCTGCATTCATGGATCTGCAGCGCGGCGTGCACAAGGCCATCCGCGAGGGTTCAAAACGCCCCGAAATGGCGTAGGCGCTTGTGGTAGGCCCAATCACGTCGCTTTGCCGACCGCCGCGTCCAGTTCCAGCTCGCCTTCGGAAATATCATCGAACGAGGCGTAGTTCATGTTGTAGAGGCGGGCGTAGAGGCCTTTTCGGCCCATCAATTGGTCGTGGTTGCCGCTTTCGACAATCTCGCCGTTCTGCAGCACGATGATGCGGTCGGCGCCGCGGATGGTAGCAAGACGGTGGGCGATGACCAGCCCGGTGCGGCATTCCAGCAGCGTGATCAACGCCTTCTGGATCAGCATCTCGGTGTAGGAATCGATGCTGGCCGTGGCTTCGTCGAGCACCAGGATCTTGGCGTCGGCCACCAATGCGCGCGCAAAACTGATCAGCTGGCGCTGGCCGAGCGAGAGATTGCCGCCGCGCTGCTCAAGTTCAGTATCGTAGCCATCTGGCAGGTTCTCGATGAAATCGTGCGCACCGACGGCCTGCGCGGCGCGAACAACCTCCTCACGGCTGGCTGATGTCTTGTGGTAGCGGATGTTTTCCAGCACCGAGCCGGAGAACAGGAACGGCTCCTGCAGCACCATCGCCACCTGATCGCCGAGCGAATCCTGGGTCAGGTCACGCACATCATGGCCGCCGACCAGAACCTCGCCCGACCAGACATCATAGAAGCGGTGCACCAGCGCCATAGAGCTGGACTTGCCCGATCCGGTAGGGCCGACAAGGGCCACGGTCTCGCCCGGATTGACGCGAAAGGAGATGTTCTTCAGCACCGGCTGGTTCGGCCGATAGCCGAAGGTGACGTTCCTGAACTCGACCGAACCGTCCATGTCGCGCGACAGCGCCACGGCACCGTGCCTGTCGCTGACGTCGACCGGCACGTCGAGCACTTCGGAGATGCGCTGGCCCGAAGCCATGGCGCGCTGCATGACGCTGTATTGCATGGTCAGCGAGCGGATCGGGTCGAAGAAGCGCTGGATGTAGAACAGGAATGCCACCATGACGCCGATGTCGAGGCTGTGCGACAGCACCATCGAACCGCCGACGACGATGACGGTCGCCATGGCGATGCCGGTCAGCGTGTCCACGATGGGCACCATCACCTGCGCGTATTTCGCCGAGGTCAGATGGGCATTGAGATTGGCCAGCACCTTCTCGTCGTAGAGGTCGAAATTGACGTGCTGGCGCTCCAGGCTCTGCACGGTGCGCACGCCGTGGATGCCTTCCGCCAGCGCGCCATTGGCGATCGAGTTGGTTTCGTGCGCGGCCATGAAGGCGACCTTGGCGCGCGGCAGCCAGAACAGGCGTACGATGAACAGCACCGGCATGGTCGACAGCGTCAGCAGGCCGAGCCGGAAATCCAGCCACAAAAGCACGCTGACGATGCCGAATAACAGCACGATGTCGCCCACCGACATGACCGAAGTTTCGAGGAATTCCTGCATCGAATTGACGTCGCCCTGCAGACGCGACATCAGCCGCCCGACCTCGGTCTTGTCCATGAAGCTCAGCGAGACCCGTTGCAGATGGCTGAACATGGCGCGGCGCAGGTCGGAGAGCACGTTCTCGGCCACTTTGCCGACGACGCTTTCCTGCACATAGGAGGCGGCATAGTTGATGAGGATGATCGCCGAGAAAGCGCCGATCGCAGCGATCATCACCGATTGGTCGAGCTTGCCTGCCGTCATGCCGTGGTCGATGGCGTAGCGGATGACCAGCGGGATCGCCAATTGCGTCAGCGTGAACACCAGCACTGCGGCGACCGAGATGAAGATCCGGCTCCGATACGGGTTCACGAAGCTCCAGATGCGCCTGACGATGCGCGGGTCGTAGGCTTTGCCGAAAACCTCTTCGTCGTCGCGGTGCGAGCCGACGACCGCCTTCGTCGGCCGGCCGCTGGTGTCTTCCTTGTCGTCGTCGCTCTGTGTCGACATCACGCGGCTCCCGCCACGACAGGCCGGTCATCGTCTGGCCGCAGCTGCAAATCGTACAGCGCGCGGTAGCGGCCACCGAGGGCCAGCAATTCCTCGTGCGTGCCGCGCTCGACGATCCTGCCGCCTTCGACGAACAGGATCTGGTCGGCATGCATCAGCGAGCTCAGCCGGTGCGAGATGATGAGCGTCACGCGATCCTTGGCGAAGCGCTTCATCGCCGCCCGGATGCGCTGCTCGGTGCCGGCGTCGATGGCCGCGGTCGAATCGTCGAAGACCAGCACCGATGGCCGCAGCATCAGGCTCCGCGCAATGGTCAGGCGCTGCCGCTGGCCGCCGGAAAGCGACGCGCCGCGCTCGCCGACAACCGTGGTGTAACCGGCCGGCAGGCCCATGATGTAATTGTGCAGCTGGGCGTACTCGGCGGCCTGCCCGATGTGGGTCTCGCGCGCCCAGGGATTGCCATAGGCGATGTTGTTCTCGATCGAGGTGGTGAACAGGAACGCGTCCTGCTGCACGACGCCGACGGCCTTGCGCAGCGATTGCAGCGTCACCTCGCGGATGTCCTGGCCGTCGATGGTGATCGCACCTGACGTGACGTCGTAGAAGCGCGGGATCAGATGCGCGATGGTCGACTTGCCGCTGCCCGGTGGGCCGACAATGCCGATGGTCTCGCCGGACCTGGCCTCGAAGGAGATGCCCGACAGCGTCGGGCGGTCGCCCGCGCTCTCATAGCGAAAGCCGACATTGTCGAAGCGCAGCACGCTATCGGTGATGACGAGGTCCGTGGCGCCGGGCGCGTCCTCGATATCGAGTTCGGCGTCGAGCAGTTCGAACAGCCGGGTGCCGCAGGTCGAGGCGCGGGCGAAGGAATTGACCATCAGCCCGAGCTGGCGCACCGGCATCTGCAGGATGGTCATGAAGGTGAGGAACTGCGCCAGCGTGCCGACGCTGATCTGGCCTGCGATCACCTTCTGGCCGCCGAACCACAGGACCAGCCCCATGGCGGCCAGGAACGAGAAGTTCATGACGCTGGTGTTGGCGACGCGGATGTCGACGCGCTCATTGGCGAGGTCCAGTGCATCGCGCTTGGCGCGATCAAATTTTTCCAGCTCATGCCGCTGCGCTGCGAAAGCGCGCACGACACGGATACCGCCGAGGTTCTCATCCATCACCCGGCTCAGCACCGAGAGGCGCTCCTGCAACGTCAGCCAGGTGCTGCGCAGTTTGAGCTGGGTGACCGAGGACCGCCAGGCGACGAACGGCACGAAGCTCAGGCTGAGCAACCCGAGCACGGGATCGGTGCTGATCAGGAGATAGGCGCCGACGCCGATCAGCACGCCGAGCAGCACCACGCGCAAAATGCCGGTGGAAAAGAACATGCGCACGCCGTCGAGATCGAGCAGGCCGAGCGTGATGAGATCGCCGGTGTGGACCCTGTCGTGGTAGGCGAAGCTCAGCCGCTGGATCTTCTCATAGAAGGCCAGGCGCAGTTCATAGCCGGTGCGGTGACCGACGGCCTCGCCATAGTAGTTCTGTGCCATGGTGAAGAGGCCGCGCAGGATCGAGACGACGAGCAGCGTCAGCGCCGTATTCCACAGCGCCTGTTCCGCAGCAGTACCGGCCCCGGCCGCCATGACGCCCTGCGCCTGGTCGATGGCGCGTCCCAGCAGGCGGGGGATGAAAAGCTGCAGCGTCGCGGCGATGAAGGTCGAGACGATGGTGATGGCGACCTGCCAGGGATGGCGCAGTGTCATGCGCACGATGCGGAGCAAGGTGCTGAGGCCCTTGCCCCAGGAGGCTTCCGCCACATGGGCAAACGATTTGCCGCGCTCCGGCGCGCCGCCGATTGCTTGCGTGTTCAAGGGAAATATCCAAACCAATCCGGAGGTTAGCCCGGACTAATAAAGCAGACTCAATCCAGATGGCGCGATGTTACGCGTGTCCGACTTGACCCTTCAAGGGCCAATTCCGGTATCGCACTGTGCCTGAACGGAAAGCGAGCATGCGACTGCGATCCGGTTTCACCGGCGGCGGGATCCTGCGGATCTTGCTGAAGGGCGTTGGCCGGACGTGGCTAGCACCCGGCGATACGCAAGCGACGGCCGGACAGCATGCAAGCCGCCTGTCCGGCCGGAACTCGAACTGCTACGCCGGTATCAGGACGGCGATACGATGCACGCCGACCTCCTTGCTTGTATTCGTCGCCTCGTCGGTCTTGCCCTTGGAGCAGGTGTACATGTCACCAGTCTTGAGCTTGAATTCGTTGTCTGCCTTCTTGATGGTGAACGCGCCTGAAGTGATCGTGCAGACCATGTCATTGTCCATCATCATCGCGGGAGCGTGCGCTCCGGGCTGAAACACGACATCGACGATTGAGATGCTCTTGTAGGCAGGAATATCGGAGTTTCCTGTGCCGACCTCAACCACCCTGACGCCGGGCGCAATCTCCTTGCCATCCTTCGGGCCGTATTTCTTGGCCTTCGCGGACGCCGTCAGGGCAAAAAAAGGCGTCACCGCGGCGGCCGTCACACCGAGGGCAATTGCAGACCTGCGATTCATGGTGTTCATCGCGTCCTCCCATTGGTTGGTCACGCACGAAGGTGCATGGCCATGGTATATTAGCACAAACTCATGTCCTTGTATGCGAAATGGCGCAAAAGCAGGACACGAGGCCGTGCGAAGGACCGGAACATCATGGCGAGCTAGGTTCGGACAGGGCAATCCGACATATCGGCAGACATGGCGATTGCCTTTCAGTCCGTCGCGTAGACGGTGGGCGCCTTGCCGTCCTTGGTGAAGGCGTAGACGATGAACGGGCCGGCCTTCTCGCCACCCATGCCGGGAGCGCCGGTCGGCATGCCGGCCAGCGTGATCCCGGTGATGGCGGGCCGCTCCGTCAGCAGTTTCTTGACGATATCGACCGGCACCAGGCCATCGACGACATAGCCGTCGACCATCAGTGTGTGGCAGCCTTCGAGGTCGGCTGGCACGCCGGCATCACTGCTGATCTGGGACAGGTTGTTGACGGGCTTGATGTCGACCTTGAAGCCGTTGTGTTCCAGATAGTTGGCATAGGATTCGCAGCAGCTGCATTGCGGGTTCTTGTACATCACCGCGTTGATCGTCGCCGCAACAGCCGGCAGCGGCATGGCGATCGCGACGGCGAAGGCGGCGAGGGAGTAAGTCGGTTTCATTGCAGTTCTCCTTGTTGTCTTGACGTTGCTTGACGAGAAAATCAGGTCACTCGAAACACGGTCATGAGGCCGGCCATCTGGTGGTCGGCGACATGGCCGTGCAGCATCCAGTCGCCGGGATTGTCGGCGACGAAGGCGCATTCGATCGTATCCTTGGGGGCCAGCAGCACTGTGTCCTGCCATTGCCGGTGCGGCACCGGCGAACCGTTGCGCGCAAGCACCAGCATGCTGAAGCCGTGGATGTGCATCGGGTGCCACCAGGCGGTTTCGTTGCGCATGGTGAGATGACAGGTTGCGCCGCGCGGCAAGGTGAACTGCGGCGCCATGCCGGCGTGGCCGTCACCGGTCATCGACATGCCGTTGATCGCCCAGGCCGCGCCACCATTCATGCCGGGTGTCGCCATGCCCATCATGCCGCCGACGCCGGCAAGCTTGCCGCCACCCATCATGCCGCCTTGCAGGACGGTCTCCTGATGTTCGGCCTTGGCAAGGTCGGGTTCAGGCAAGGGATTGCGCGGCAGGCCAGGTGGCGCGTCGAGAGGATGGGCTCGCAGCGGCGATGCGCTGTCATAGGCAAGCGTGGTCAGCGTATAGGCGAGACCGTCATAAAAGTCGTCGATCACCGCGTAACGCTTGCCTGGGTCGCCCTGCATGTCGATCATGACATCGATGCGCATGGCAGGTGCAAGAACAAGACGGCCGTCATCCGGTTCGTGCGGATCACAGGGCTGGCCGTCGATCGCCACGACGACCGGGCGGTGACCTTCAAAGCGCAGCGCCATGATGCGGGCGAGCGAGGCATTGGCGAGCCGCAGCCTGACTCGCTCCCCCGCCTTCACGCTCTGGTCGACCGGAACCGTGCCGTTGATGGTGGCGACGTTGCCGACGCGGCCCGACATCGCCGCTTCCATCGCGTTGCCGAAGCCGGGAGCCATCTGCCCGTCTTTGGCAAGCCGCCAGTCCTGCAGCAACCACAGGAGGTCGCGGTCGACGGCAACAGGTTCGGTCTCCTCGACAACGAGGACGCCGGCCAGCCCGCGGCCGAGCTGCACCAGGCTGTTGGCATGCGGATGGTACCAGAAGGTGCCGGCGTCGGGCGGCGTGAATTCATAGACGAAATCTGTCCCCGGCTTGATCGACGGCTGCGTCAGGCCGGGCACTCCGTCCATGGCGTTTTGCAGCCGGATGCCATGCCAATGGACTGTCGTGTCCTCGCTTAATCCGTTCTCGACGACGATACGGGCGGGCTGGCCCTGGCGTAAGCGCAGCATCGGGCCTGGGACCGTCCCATCATAGGTCCAGACAGGCGTAAGCGGACCGCTAGCGCCGGTGAACATGGCCTGGCCCGGCGCGATCCTGATGCGGCGCTCGTCGACGGCGGATGCTCTTGGTGCTGCGGGGTGCACGAGGGTGGCCGCGGCAACGCCCGCCGCCGCAAGGACGAACCTGCGGCGTGAAATGAAATGATTGGCATAGATACTCACTCTCAAGCCCTTGCGATCTCAATCGACGGCGAGCCTCTCGACGTCGAATTGCTGTGTGCCTGCCGGCGCAAAGCCAGCGGCGATCAAACGCCGGAAATCAGCCGCTGGATGGCTGAAACGGCGTCAGACGAGATCGGTGGATTTGGGAGGGAATGGGTCGGGTACGGAACTTCGCCCATGAAGGAACGGGGTCGGCAGTGCCGACGGCAGCGATGCCCGGGTCAAAGTCATCGCCGCGAACTCGAGCGGCAACACCGCGAGCACCGGTGCGATGCAGGTCGGCGGACAATGCATCGGTTTGCCGCTGTCGGCGGTGCCCTTGAGGCACGCGCTGCAATCGCCATTCATGGCTGTGTCGGCCATCTTTGCCATGCCGGTGCCGGCAGGCATGGTCATGCCGCTGCCAGTCGTCATCATCATCTTCGCCGACATGACGCTCGCCTGAGCGGCAGACAGGCTGAACCCGGCGGTCAGGAATACCGCGAGCAGCATGACAAGAATATGTTTTGGCGACCGGCGTGCCATCATCCGTCTAGGCTGGCCTCAAAAGATGGCATTTGCAAGCCGGATTCCAATGCTGCGACAATCCCGGCATCGCATCGCGCCTGAAGAGGAACCGTGCTGCTGCGGGCCCCTCGGACTGCCGGTGATCCGCTTACAAGGCCTGGCCGTGCCGCCAGCACGCGATCCGGTGGCCGGCTGCGACCTCCATGGCTGATGGTTCTGCCTTTCGGCAGTCAGGCAGGACCAGGGGGCAGCGGTCGGCGAAGGAGCATCCTGTGTTTGGGATGCCGGCTGCCTCGATCTCCATGGGAGCGGATGTCTTTGGCTCGGCCTCGTCGGAGGACGCGGCCAGAAGCAGGGCCGTATAGGGGTGGTTGGGGCCGCGAAAAATCTGGTCGGATGAGCCGGTCTCGACAAGGCGGCCGCGATAGAGCACGCCGATCGTGTCGGCCATGTAACGCACCACCCTGAGGTCGTGGCTGATGAACAGATAGGTCGTGTCCTTGTCGCGCTGCAGGTCGTTGAGCAGGTTGAGAACCGTCGCCTGGACAGAGACGTCGAGCGCCGAGGTGGGTTCATCGAGCACGACGACCTTCGGCACGCCGGCAAAGGCGCGCGCGATCGCCGCCCTTTGCCGCTGGCCGCCGGACAGCGATCGCGATTTCTGCTCCGCCGTTGCGCCGGCGAGGCGAACCGATTGCAGCAGGTCGCCGACGCGGGCTCTCACCTCACTGCGGCGCAGGCCGGCGAGCCGGCGTAGCGGACGACCGAGGATCCTGCCGATCCGCTGGCGCGGATTGAGTGTGCGGTCCGGCGACTGGAAGACCATTTGCACGTCGCGCCGTTCGGCAAGGTTCCTCTTCTCGACGCGCGGCGCGACCCTCTTGCCGAACAGTTCGACCGATCCGGCGCTGGGTGTCTGCAGGCCGGTAACGATCCGTGCCAGGGTGGACTTGCCGGAACCGGACTCGCCAATCAGCCCGAAGGTCTCGCCCTGGCCGATATCGAGATCGATCTCATGCAGCACTGGCTGGCTGCCGAAGGCATGGCTGATACCCTTGCAGGCGATCGCAATCCTGCGTTCTTTCGGCGCGCCGGCGTCTTCGCCTTGGGCTGTGGGGTGCGCTGGCATGCCGTCCGTCTCCGCCAACCTTCCGTCCCGTTTGGTGTAGTTGAGAGCCGGAATCGAGGCGATGAGCGCCTTGGTGTAGGCGTGAGAGGGGTTGTCGAAGACATCGCCGGCAGCGCCGCTTTCGACCACCGTGCCCGCCTGCATCACCGCCACCCGGTCACAGGAGCGGCGGATCATATGGATGTCGTGGCTGATCAGCAGGATGCTGGTTTTGTGATCCTTGCGAAGGTCATGCAGGATGGCGATGATCTCGGACTGGACGCTCGCGTCGAGTGCCGTCGTCGGCTCGTCCAGCACCAGCAGCGACGGATCGAGCGCAATCGCAATGGCGATGTTGGCGCGCTGCTGCATGCCACCGGACAATTCGTGCGGATAGAGATCCAGCACACGCTCCGGATGGCTGACGCGTACACGACTCAGCAGTTCGGCGGCACGCTCGCGCGCCTCGTCGAGGCGAACCGGGCGATGCCGCATGATCGTCTCGGTGATCTGGCGGCCGATCGTCATGCTTGGATTGAGGGCCGCGCCCGGATGCTGGTAGACGGCCGCGATATGATTTCCCCTGAGCTGGCGCAGCTGCTCGGCGGAAAGGTCGCGGATTTCGCGGCCCTGGAATTCCAGCGCGGATGCCGCGATGCGGGCATTCTTCGGCAGGTAGCGCAATATGGCGAGTGCCACCGAGCTTTTGCCTGATCCCGACTCGCCGACCAGGCCGAGCGCTTCGCCTTCGCCGATATCCAGCGACACGCCGCTGACGGCGGGGTGCGATCCCTTGCGCCCGTTATAGGCGACGGACAACTGGTCGACGTTCAGAACCGAGGAGGACATGGGGACTTGAAACCACTTTCTTCGCGGGCTGCGATCGAGGGCAATCGCTTCCGCTTTCGCAACGCATTATCTCTATAAAATTACTCGGATTAAGCCGAAGCGCAATCTACCTTTCTCGGATCAGGAGAGATTGTCGCCGCCTGCCGAAGCAGCGCGACGGTCTCCGGAGCAGATCTGGAAGGAGGCCGGCATGGCTCGAGACCACATGATCCTCAGCGCATTCTTCTTCAACCCGCAGGGCGATCATCGAATGTCGTGGCGCCATCCGCGGGCACCGGGCCGGGAAGTGCTGGACTTCGAGTTCTACCGCGATCTCGTGCAGGCGGCCGAGCGCGCCAGGATCGACACCATCTTCGTCGCCGACCACGTGTCGATCTGGGATTCGGTCAAGAGCGGCGTTGCCCACTATGCCAATGCCCGCCTCGAACCGCTGACGCTGTTGTCGGCGCTAGCCGGCGTGACCAAGCATATCGGCCTGATCACCACGGCGTCGAGCTCCTACAGCGAGCCCTACAATGTGGCGCGCATGTTCGCGTCGCTCGACCATATCAGCAAGGGCAGGGCGTCTTGGAACGTCGTCACCTCGGCTATGGACGAGGAGGCGCGCAATTTCGGCCGCGACGGCAATATCGAACATGCATTCCGCTATGAGCGCGCGGCCGAATTCCTCGATATCGTCAAAGCGCTGTGGGACAGTTGGGAAGACGAGGCGCTGCTGATCGACAAGGCGTCGGGCTATTTCGCCGATCCCGACAAGGTCCACCCCATCGACCATAAGGGCAAGCATTTCAAGGTGCGCGGGCCGCTCAACGTCTCGCGGCCGCCGCAAGGTCATCCGCTGATCGTCCAGGCCGGATCCTCCGAAGACGGCAAGAACTTCGCCACCGCCCAGGCCGATGCGCACTTCGCCATCTACAGCACCAAGGAGGATGGCATCAAATACCGTCAGGATATCAACGAGCGGCTGGCCCGCCACGGCAGGCGGCCGGAGAGCTTCAAGATCCTGCCCGGCATCCTGCCTGTTGTCGCCGCCTCCGAAGCAGAAGGCCGGGAAAAGCAGGAATACCTGCAGACCTTGCTACCGGATCAGGTCGGCATCGACCTTCTGTCCAGCTGGAGCGGGTTGGACCTGTCGCTGTTCCCGCCGGACGGACCATTGCCGCCGCTGCCGGACGAGAGCACGTTCAATGGCGGACGCACGTCGCTCAACCGGGTCAAGCAGTGGGCGAAGCAGAATCTCAGCCTGCGCGAGATCGCCCGCAAGCTCGCCAACAGCGGTTCGGTGCCGACCGTCGCCGGCACGCCGGTACAGATCGCCGACCAGCTCGAAGACTGGTTCCTTTCGGGTGCCGCCGACGGCTTCAACCTGATGTTCCCGCTGCTGCCCGAGGACTGGGTGAATTTCGCCGAACAGGTGGTGCCGGAACTGCAGCGCCGTGGCGTCTTCCCGACCGAATACGCGCCGGGAACGTTGCGCGACCGCTTCGGCCTGGCGCGACCCGCCAATCGCTTCGCCGAACAGCGCGACAATGCGCGCGCGGTGTCCTGACGGCAGGCCGGGAGAACGATCATGACCGTTGCACCAAGATTGCAGCCCCGCGAAGCCACCGCGCCGCAGCTCGTCAATGTCCTGCACAGCCCCAAGCGCGTGCGCGTCAAATTCGGCGGCCGCACCATCGCCGACAGCCGCAACGTGCTGGTGTTGCGCTCCAACCATTTCCTGCCGATCTATTTCTTCCCGCCGTCAGCGGTCGACCCGTCGGTGCTGAGACCCTCATTGCATCGCGAACCGCACCCGGTCGGTGGCGAAACCGCCTATTGGGATATCGACAGCGGTGACAGGCGCAGCGCCAACGCGGCCTGGGCGTTCGTGTCGCCACCGGATGAAAACCTGGCGCCTCTGGCCGGCCGCATCGCCTTCACCTGGAAAGCCGTCGACCAATGGTTCGAGGAGGAAGAGGAAGTCTTCGTCCACGCCCGCGATCCCTATGCACGCATCGATGTGCTGCAGAGCTCCAGCCATGTGCAAATCTGGTTCGACGGCGAGCCAATCGCCGACAGCCACCGTCCGGTTCTGCTGTTCGAGACGCATCTGCCGACGCGTTTCTATCTGCCGGCGGAAGACATCCGGCTGGAGCGGCTGACGGCGTCCGTCACAACGACGCGATGTCCTTACAAGGGCATCGCCTCCTACTGGTCCGGCCTGCTGAGCGACGGGACGGTGCGCCCGGACATCGCCTGGAGCTACCGGGATCCCATTGAGGAAATGCCGAAGATCAAAGGGCTCATCGCCTTCTATCCGCAGGCCGTAGACCGCATCCATCTCGACGGCGAACCCGTCGCATAGCATTTCAATCTTCATTTCAGAGCAGGGGTTTAACATGACCAAACGCAGAGATATCGACGCAGTTCGCAACCTGTCGGGGGACATCTGGAATGTCGCCGTCGACGAATATCAGGGCGGCTTTCTCAAGCGCCGCGATCTCCTGAAATACGCCGCACTGCTCGGCCTGACCGGCTTTGCCGCCTCGCAGGGGCTTGGAGGCGCGCGCGCCGCGACTGCTGCCGGCGGCACGGTTCGCGTCGGGCTCGGCCAGCCGACCAAGGCGATCGATCCGGTTTCGGTGACCGATCCGGCCAGCATCGGGGTGATCAGCCAGGTCGGCGAGTATCTGATCCTCGACGATCCGAAGGATGGTCTGCAGCCGAAGCTCGCTCTGTCCTGGGAAGCAAACGAGACGGCCAGTCGCTGGACCTTCAAATTGCGGCCAGGGGTGAAATTCCACGATGGTCGCGCGGTCACCGCTAGGGATGTTGTGGCGAGTTTCGAGCGGCTGGTCGATCCGGCCAGCGGCTCGTCGGCGTTGTCGGCCTACAAGGGCATCCTGTCCAAGGGCGGCGCCAAGCTGGTCGACGACGAGACCGTCGCCTTCGATCTCGACGGTCCCAACAGCAACTTCCCCTTCTATGTCTCCTCCGACGTCTACAATGCCGTCATCCTGCCGGCCGACTATGCCGGCGATTTCGAGAAGAATTTCAACGGCACCGGCCCGTTCAAGCTCGAATCCTTCCGCCCCAAGCAGGGCGCCAGCTTTGTGCGCAATGAGGATTACTGGGGCGACAAGGCATTGCCCGACCGCGTCGAGATCAAGTTTTTCGACGACGAGCAGGCGCAGGTGCTGGCCCTGCAGGCCGGCCAGCTCGACGTCATCCCGAGCACGACCCGCCTGGAACTGGCGATCGAGGGCAATCCCAATTTCAAGCTGCTGAGCGTGCAGGCAAGCTCGCATGACCAGGTGCATCTGCGCACCGACCAGGCGCCGTTCACCGACAAGCGCATCCGCCGCGCGCTGGCGCTGACCATCGACCGCGAGGCGGTGGTCAAGGGCCTGCTCAAGGGCCGCGCCATCGTCGGCAATGACACGCCGTTCGCGCCGATCTTCCCCTCGGCCGATCCGTCGGTGCCGCAGCGCAAGCAGGACATTGCCGAGGCCAAGCGCCTGCTTGGCGAGGCGGGCGTGCCGAACGGCTTCGAGGTGACGCTGACCACCGAACGCGCCTATGACATTCCCGACTATGCGGTGATCATCCAGAACTTCGCCAGGAAGGCCGGCATCGACGTCAAGCTCAATGTCCTGCCGCAGGACGCCTATTACGGCTCGGCGACCTTCGGCAGCTCGCCCTGGCTGGATTCGGTTCTCGGCATCACCGACTACGGCCATCGCGGCACGCCCGACATCTTCCTCAACGCGACGCTGAAGAGTTCGGGAGCCTGGAACGCGGCGCATTTCAACAACCCGGCCTATGATGCGCTGCTGCTCGATTACTCGAAGGCGCGCGATCTGCAAGCGCAGCGCCTCGTTGCCGGCAAGATCCAGACCTTGCTGCTCGACGAGACGCCGGCGATCATCAGCTACTTCTCGCAATACAGCCGAATTGTCAGCTCCAAGGTCGAGGGCGTGCGCTTCACGGCGATCTCGCATCTGCTGCTCGACCGCGTTTCCTTCGTCCAGGCATGATCGCGACATGCTGACCGGCCGCATTCTGTCAGCGCGTGTGGGCACACTTCTCCTCACTCTGTGGCTGGTCAGCATCCTGGTGTTCTTCGCCGGGCAGGTCCTGCCCGGCGATGTCGGCCGCGTGATGCTCGGTCCCTTTGCCGACGCGCAGACGGTGGCGGAACTGAACAAGCGGCTCGGCGCCGACCAGCCAGTTCTCGTCCAGTACTGGCTCTGGTTCAGCAAGGCCGTGACCGGCGACTTCGGCACCTCGCTGTCGATGCGCGGGCCGGTGGCGCCGTTCGTGCTGGAAAGCCTCAAGCGTTCCGCGGCCCTTGCCGGCATTATCTTGATTCTTCTCGTCCCGTTGGGCGTAGGTGCCGGCGTCGTTGCCGGTCTCAATGCGGGCCGCTTGATCGACCGGCTGATCGTGATGGCGGGCGTTTCCTTCGGCATCGTTCCTGATTTCGTTTCCGGGCTGATGCTCCTTATCGTCTTCGGCCTGTGGCTGAACTGGTTCCCGATCTCCGGTGTTGCGCCTGACGGCGCGGGCTTCTGGACGCATGGCTATTATCTGATCCTGCCGGCGCTGCCGCTGGTGCTGAACCTTGCCGGCTACATCGCCCGGATGACGCGGGCAGGCGTGATCGAGGCGATGGCTGCCGACTATACGCGCACCGCCGTCCTCAAAGGGCTCGGGCGGCGCGAGATCATCCTTCGGCACGTGCTGCGCAATGCGCTGACGCCGACCATCGCGGTGCTGGCGACGCAGACCGGATACATGCTTGGCGGGCTGGTGGTGATCGAAGCGCTGTTCGGCATCCAGGGGCTTGGCAATCTGGTTCTGAACGCGGCCAAGGCACGCGATTTCCCGATGCTTGAAGCCGGCGTACTGGTGATGGCGGCAATCTTCGTGCTGTCGGCGGCGGCGGGCGACCTCGTGCTGGCCTTCCTCGATCCGCGGCAACGCCGCCGGACCTCGCCATGACGGATCTGGCTGAGTTTCCAGCACCACGGCGCGCCGTGGTCGGCTTTCCGGCAGTACGCAGGATCCGCGGTGCTTTCTCGGGACTGGCCCCGTCGGTCGTGGTCGGATCGCTGCTGCTTCTGTTCTGGGTCGTTTGCGCACTGTTCGGCAACCTCTTCGTTCCCTACGATCCCTATGCCGAGGATTTTCTGGCGATGCTGACGCCGCCCGATGCGCTGCACTGGTTCGGCACCGATCATCTCGGCCGCGACGTGCTGTCCCGCATAGTCGTCGGATCGCGCGATATCCTGCTGGTTGCGCCGCTGGCGACGCTGGCCGGCGTTGCCGCCGGCAGCATCATCGGTCTGGTGCTCGGCTATTTCGACGGCCTGGTCGATGCCATCGGCGCGCGGCTGCTCGATACGCTGATGGCGTTTCCGTTCATTGTTCTCGTCACCATGACGCTGGTGGCGATCGGCCCGTCGAACCTGACCGTCATCCTGGTGATCGGCATCGCCTACGCGCCGCTGGTGGCTCGCACCGTCCGCGCCGCCGTGCGCGAGCAGAAGGAGCGCGACTATGTCAGCGCTGCGCGGCTTGGCGGCGAGGGCCCGCTCGCCATCATGTTTCTGGAGATACTGCCCAACATCAGGGAAACGATCTTGATCGAGCTGGTCACAAGGCTGGGCTACGCGTTCTTTTCGATCGCGACGCTGAGCTTTCTCGGCCTCGGCATCCAGCCGCCATCGGCCGACTGGGGACTGGCCGTCGCCGACGGCTACGGCTTCCTGACCGGCGGCAAATGGTGGGTCGTCGTCTTCAATTCCGCGGCAATCGTCTCATTGGTCATGGCGACCAACCTTATCGCACAAGGCATCGGCGCCTTCGAAAACAGCGATGCATGAGCCTTGATCGGGTGCGTCGAAAAATCTCTTTGGCATTGAAGCCTGACGCGCATCCTTATATCGCATGGCTATGAAGAAAATCGGTTTCCTGTCGTTCGGGCACTGGACGCCCTCGTCGCAATCGCAAGTGCGCTCGGCATCGGACGCGCTTTTGCAATCCATCGACCTCGCCGTCGCCGCCGAACAGCTTGGCGCGGATGGGGCGTATTTCCGCGTGCATCATTTCGCCCGCCAACTCGCTTCGCCGTTCCCGCTGCTGGCCGCCGTTGGCGCCAAGACCAGCCGCATCGAGATTGGCACTGCAGTAATCGACATGCGCTATGAGAATCCGCTCTACATGGCGGAAGATGCCGGTGCCGCCGACATCATCGCCGGCGGCCGCCTGCAGCTTGGCATCAGCCGTGGCTCGCCCGAGCAGGTGATCGATGGCTGGCGCCATTTTGGCTACGCGCCACCGGAAGGCAAAAGCGACGCCGACATGGCGCGGCATCATGCCGAGGTATTCCTCGAGACGCTGCGGGGCGAGGGGTTCGCCCAGCCCAATCCGCGGCCGATGTTCCCCAATCCGCCCGGCCTCTTGCGCCTCGAGCCGCATTCGGAGGGTTTGCGCGAGCGGATCTGGTGGGGTGCGGCTACCAACGCCACGTCGGAATGGGCGGCCAAGCTCGGCATGAACCTGCAGAGCTCGACGCTCAAATTCGACGAGAGCGGCAAGCCGTTCCACATCCAGCAGGCCGAGCAGATCCGCATCTATCGCGAGGCCTGGAAGGCGGCCGGCCACAAGCGCGAGCCGCGCGTCTCGGTCAGCCGCAGCATCTTCGCGCTGGTCGACGATCGCGACCGTGCCTATTTCGGCCGCGGCAACGAAAGCCGCGACCAGATTGGCTTCATCGAGGAGAACACCAAGGCGATCTTCGGGCGCAGCTATGCGGCTGAGCCGGATGTGCTGATCAAGGAATTGGCGCAGGACGAGGCGATCGCCGAGGCCGACACGCTGCTGCTCACCGTTCCGAACCAGCTCGGCGTCGACTATAATGCGCATGTCATCGAGGCGATCCTGACCCATGTCGCGCCGGCTCTGGGCTGGCGCTGACGCCGGATCGATCGAAGCGGAGTGCTCCAAGGGAGGTACACCATGCCAAAGAAGGCCTTGATCGCCTGGGGCGGCTGGGAGGGCCATACGCCGGAGCAGAGCGCGAAGATCGTTCGCACCTTGCTTGAGCGAAACGGCTTCGACGTCACGTTGGGCGAGGGCACGGCGATGTTCGCCGATCCGGAGCTGTCGTCATTCGATCTCATCGTGCCCGTCATCACCATGTCGACGATCGAGAAGACCGAACTGCAGAACCTGACGCATGCGGTTCTCGGGGGGAGCGGACTCGGCGGTTTCCACGGGACGATGGGCGACAGTTTCCGCAACGAGCCCGACTATCAGTTCATGACCGGCGGTCAATGGGTCGCGCATCCCGGCAACATCATCGACTATCACGTCGCCATCACCCGGCCGGACGATCCGATCACAAAAGGTGTCAGCGATTTCGCCTACCGGTCGGAGCAATATTACATGCATGTCGACCCAAGCAACGAGGTGCTGGCGACCACCACCTTCACCGACGCGCATTTTCCGGGGATAGGCGGCGTCGTCATGCCGGTCGTCTGGAAACGGCGCTATGGGGCGGGGAAGGTTTTCTACAGTTCCCTTGGTCACACGGCGGATGAGTTCGCGGTGCCGGAAATGGCGCTGATGGTGGAGCGGGGTTTGCTTTGGGCGGCGCGGGGGTAGCCTCTGTCAGTCACAATTGCGAAAGGCAAGCGGCGAACCGGAGGCATCGGTGTGTGAATCCCTGCAATGGCTAGAAAGCCGGCCGCTGTCGAACTACCATCCGGTGAACAGCAAGGGGGCGGAATGGATCATCAGCGGACAGTATTTTTGGTTGGAGCGGGCACGGGCGGAGACGAGGAAGCCGTGTTTACACTGCATGTAGAGGGCGCCGTCTGCAGCCTGACATGCGGCTACCGGGACAAGGTGATCAGGGCCGAAGAGGAAGACTTTTTCGAAGCTCTGTTCCAGATACGTCAGGAGCTCGAAGCCGATGGTTTGCTGCCCTTCTGCTACGGGGCGAGTGCCTTTGTTTATCCCGAAAATACAGTGATGGAGAAGAGTCGCGGATTGATGGCCTGCAAGGTGAAGATGGGGCAATTTCCCCAAGCGACGGATCTGGTCGACATATTTGACGACGGCGTCGACGTGGTTCCGGTTTTTGTCCACATGCAGCAGGAATTTTGGGAAGAATGGCTGGCCTCTCTGCCCTCCTAATGCCCAGCACTCATTTTATCCCGCCGGTGACCGCAAAGTCGCCAGCGGTGCGCCCATCCTCCAGCCGCACCACCGCTGTGACGATCGACCCATACGCGCCGCGCCAGATGCTGTGCAGACGCTGATGCTCAGCGGCCGGAATGAGGGCATGCCCGCTGAAGCACGCACCGCTTCGCTGCAGCGCGACAGCCTCGCCGTTGACATGTACCTTGAGGCTGGCCGTCCCGGACACCTCATTTGGCAGGTCGAGCGTGATGACGATCTCGTCGTGATCGCCGGAAGGCCGCGTCTCGGCGGCAAGCGTGATGGCGAACGCTGGCGCCTTGCTGTCGTCGGCTCGGGCGGGGCGGCCTGAAAACATATCGTCGGCAAGTTCTGGCGTGCGCGGCGGGCGGGTGCGGCGCTGCGTGGCACGTTCGAAATCGCCGGCCATGCGCAGCAGCCTGACATCATCATAGGCCTTGCCGGCGAAGGTGAGGCCGACCGGCATGCCGATATCGGCCATCGTGCCCATCGGCACGGTGACGGTCGGGATGCCGAAATGGCGCCAAACCAGATTGCCGTTGGCGACCCAGGTGCCGTTGCGCCAGGCAAGGGCGGCGGACGCCTCGTCGATGTCTGCATCGGCCGGTCCGACATCGGCGGCGGCGGGCAGCACCACGGCGTCGATGCCATGGGCATCCAGCCAGTCCTCGAAATCGATCCGCCTTGTCGCTTCGAGGCCGTTCAGGCCTTCTTCAATCGTCGGGATTTCCGTGACGGGCGTGACGCCGGACCGTGCCCGCTCGACATATTCCCTCAGGTCGAAGCCGCCTTCGTAGCGGTCGGACAGCGTGCCGGGCGGTTGCGGGAAGATCTTTGGGCCATCGGCCGAAACGAGATCGGGCAAAGTCGGGTCGGCATTGGCGCGCAGAAAGTCGTCCCAGCCCCAGATGCAGAGATCCCAGAGTTCGCGCTCGGCGAACTCCTGGGGCATCAGCCCGCGCTCGACCATGGTGCGCGCGCCGGGGCGGTCGCGTTCATAGTTGGAAACGACGGGGAAATCGACCTCGATCACCTCGGCGCCAAGCCGCCTGAGATCGGCCGCCGCCTGTTCCCACAGGGCAAGCACCGAGGCGCGCGTTTCGATCGGCGCATCGGCGCCGCTGTCGCAGCCGATATACATTCTGGGCACGCCGAGCCGCATGCCTTTCAACGACCCCGCCAGTGTGAGGTCGGTATAGCGGGGCGGCCGCACGTCGGAGCTTTTCGGCAGCTTGACCCAGGGCTGCGCGCGCCAGAAATCGCCTCGCGTCTCGGGATCGTCGGTGACGATGATGTCAAGCAATTCGAGCATGTCGGGCATTGTCCGCGCGTGCGGCACCACGACATCCATGGTCGGCACCAGGGGCCAGTTGCCGCGCACCGAAATGACGCCGCGCGACGGCGTGTAGGCGACCAGCGCATTGTTGGTGGCCGGCGCGCGGCCGGACGACCAGGTTTCCTCGCCAAGCCCGAAGGCGCAGAAGCTGGCTGCTGTCGCCGTGCCGGAGCCATTGGACGAGCCCGATGCGAAGGCGGCGGTGAGATAGTCGCCATTGTACGGACTTTCGGCGCGGCCATAAACGCCGCGCTGCATGCCGCCATTGGCCATTGGCGGCATGTTGGTCAGCCCGATCAGCACCGCGCCGCCGGCGCGCAGCCGGGCGATGGTGAAGGCGTCCTCATTGGCAATGAGATGCTCGAAGGCCGGCGAGCCGGCGGCTACCGTCAGGCCTGCGACCTTGTAGCTGTCCTTGGCGGTGTAGGGGATGCCGTCGAGCGGTCCGAGCACAGCACCGCTGCGGCGGCGCTGGTCGGATGCGGCCGCCTCTTCGAACATGTCGGGGTTGAACACCGGGACGGCATTGAGGCTGATGCCGTGCCGGTCGAAATGCGCGATGCGCCTGAGATACGCCCCGACCAGTTCGACGCTGGTGACGGTGCCGTCATCGAGCGCGTGGCGCAGTTGGTCGATCGTCGCTTCGACGAGATGAAGGTCGGTCATCACGGGTCCCACATTTCCACGCACAATGGATGAGCGAGGCGGCAGAGTTCGGCAAGAGCCTATCGCGGTCTTCGTTGGAACTTTTGTCCGGCTGGCGATTTTGGATGTATGGTGCGATTCCGGATGGCCAGGAGGGTATTGGCGATGACCACGAAATACGTTGCGATCCTAGCTCTCGCTGTCGCCATGGGCGCAAGCCTTTACGCCCCGGCCTTCGCTGGCGACCGGCATCACGACCGCCGGGTCCACTCCGAGCGCTACGTGTCCGCGGAAGGCGATCTCATCGACATCCTATTCGGCGGTCCGCGCTACTACGATCAGCAGTTGGTGACGACGGCGGCCGGCGCGTGCTCCTATCATCGCGTCGGACCCGACGCGAATGCGTTGAACAAGATCAACGATCATCACTGTGGGAAGTAGGCGGCAGGCAGCGCCTCAGCGCCCGCCACTCTCCTTCATCCGCTCGATGATCTCGGCCATCAGCGCCAGGTCGCGGCGGGAATCGGCGAGATCGGTCAGCGGCTTTGTGCCTTCGGTGATGTGGCGGTGGAAAATCTCGAGTTCATTCGAGAAAGCATCGCCGTAGAGAGGCCCGAAGGTTTTCGTCACAGGACCGAGCGGGCCGGCATCGGTGACCTCCAGCCGTGTCGGCAGGCTGCGGATGTAGGGCGTGTCGTAGATGATGCGCACCCGCCTGTTGTTCGAGCGCACCTCGATCATGGCGTCGAACAAGCCGAGATCGTCGACCACCGCGTCGTAGAGACAGGCGAAATGGCCGTAGTCGAAGGTGACTGATGTGTTGGCGCCGCCATTGGTCCGGTGCGCGGCCAGCACGCGCGCCGGTTCGCCGATCAGCCCGCGCATCGCCGAGATGTGGTGCGAGGAGAGCGCCGTCAGCCCGCGATAGGCGCGCACCAGATCGGCCGGCGCATCGGCGCCCACCACTTCGCGGATCAGCGCGTCGCGCTCCTTGGCGCCACGCGCCAGCAGGGCGGGGTCTATGTCGTTGGGATAGAGGACGTTCTGGCTCTTCTTGAGGAAATGCCGGCCTTCAGAGATCAGGTCGAAGATGCGGACATGGGTGATGTCGGCGAAGGCCGGCAGTTCGTCCCTGGCGGCCAGATAGGCGGGCGCATAGCGGCGCATATAGCCGACGAACAGGGTCTTGTCGTAGCCCGGCATCAGCGCCAGCAGATCGTCGATTTCGCGCACCGTGAGGCAAGCGGGCTTTTCCAGCAGGATATGTTTGTTGGCAGCAATCGCCGCCCGCACGAAGCGGCTGTGGGTGTCGTCGGATGACAGCACGAACACAGCGTCGATGTCGGGCGAATTAATCAGCGCCTCGGCCGTGTCGAAGGCCTTTGCCGTCGCAAATTCGGAGGTGACGAGTGACACCAGGCTGGGCGACACGTCATACACGCCCGCGATCACCCAGCGGTCGCGCTGATCGCCCAGCACCGGCAGATGGATCGACTGCGCGACCTCTCCAAGACCTATCAGTCCGACACGAATTGGTGCCACAAGCGAACTCCCTTTGATTTCAAGTCTGATGCTGCAGGACTATGCCGCGCCGGTTACCAGCGCGACGAGCTCGTTTCCGGACGTTTTGGAAGCGCGCACGGTCGCTGCCATCTTTCCCGCCCGCATCACCCAGATCTGGTCGGACAGGCGGCGGACCTGATCGAAATTGTGGCTGACCAGGATGACTGAGACCGACTGCTCGCGCAGGCGCCGGATCAGCGCCTCGACATTGGCCGTCTCCTGCACGCCGAGCGCCGCCGTCGGTTCGTCCATGACCACCAGCTTGGCGCCGGAGCCGACGGCGCGGCAGATCGAGATCGCCTGCCGCTGGCCGCCCGACAGGCGTCGCACGCGCTGGTTGATCGACGGCACGTTGATTGACAGCCGCGACAGCATTGAGCGGGCCTCGCGTTTCATCGCCTTGCGGTCAAGGAAAGCGAACGGGCCGATGCGGCGCACGATCTCGCGGTTGAGGAACAGGTTCTGGGCGACGGTCAGTTCATCGATCAGCGCCAGGTTCTGGTGCACGGTCTCGATGCCGGCCTTGCGCGCCTCGTCCGGGTTGGCGAAGGGCCGCGCGCGGCCGTCGAAGAACAAATTGCCGGCGTCCGGCTGATGCACGCCGACCAGGCTGCGGATAAGCGTCGATTTGCCAGCGCCATTGTCGCCGATGACGGCGGTGACCTCGCCTCGGCGGGCCTGGAAGGCGACGTCGGTGAAGGCGCGGATGCCGCCGAAATGCTTGCTCAGCCCTTCGCAGGCGATGATCGCCTCAGTGGCGGGGATGTGATGGGATACGCTCATTTCTGATACCGCATGATCAGCGCCGCCAGCACCACGATGGCGCCTACGGCAAGCGGTTGGTAGAAAGCCGACACGTTGAGCAAGGTCAGGCCGTTGACGAGTGCTGTGAGCATCAGCGCGCCGATCGCGGGGCCTAGAATGCTGGCGCGGCCGCCGAACAGGCTGACGCCGCCCAGCACCACCGCGGCCACCGAATTGAGCAGCAGGCTGGTGTTGATCTGCGGTTCGGCCGAGCCGATGCGGGCGACCAGAAGAATGGCCGCTATGCCGGCGCAGAAGCCAGAGATTGTATAGGCGGCGATCTTGACCCGGTCGGTGCGGATGCCGAGCGCGCCGGCACTTTCGGCCTGGCCGCCGGTCGCCAGCAGGTGCACGCCGAAGCGTGTGTGGTAGAGCGCGATATGCGCGACGATGACAGCAGCGATCGCCACCCAGACCGGATAGCCGAACGGCCCGAACGAACCGGAGGCGAGCCTGAGCAGGAAGGTCGAGCCGACCATGGTCGGTTCGCCGCCCGACAGTATGAGGCCAAGGCCGGTGATGCCCGACAGCGTGCCGAGCGTCACCACGAAGTCGGGGATCTTGCCTGCCGTAATGATCAGCCCGTTGAGGAAGCCGACGGCGCTGGTGGCGAGAACCGCCAGCATGCAGGCGATGAAGATGCCGTAGCCGGCGGCATTGACGAGGCCGAGGATGATGGCGCCGAGCATGACGGCGGCCGCCAGCGACAGGTCGATGCCCGAGGTGGCGATGACGAAGGTCTGGCCGATCGACAGCACGACCAGGATCGCAGCCGCCAGCAACAGCGCCTGCAGATTGGCGACGCTGAGAAAGACCGGCTGGGCGATGCCGAAGACGATGACGAGGCCGACCAGGCCTACGACGGATGCCCAGTCGGCCCAGAAGGAGGGATCGAGGAGGAGAGCCGCCAGGGAGGGACGGCTCTCCTCCGCACCCGCCGAATGGGCGGCGGGCGCGTTGTCTGCAGGTGTGCTCACTTCAGCATCTCGCGGAAGGGATCGGGATAGTCGCCGCCCGGACGCGGAAAATTCTTCAGCGAGGCTTCGGCATTGTCCTTGTTGATCAACAGCACCGGTGCTGGCACGTTGGCCGGCAGTTCCTTGCCCTTGGCGGCCACTGCACAGGCCTCGAGGCCCATGGCGCCGACGACATAGGGATATTGGGCGACGGTGGCGGTGAGTTCGCCTGATGCGATCGACTTCAGCGCGTCGACGATGCCGTCGAGGCCGATCACCTTGACGTCCTTGCCCGAGGTCCGTACGGCGCGCTCGACGCCGAGTGCCATGATGTCGTTGGCGGCGAAGAAGCCGGCGAGGTCCGGATGGGCAGCGAGGATATCGGTTGCGGCGGTCAGCGCCTTTTCGCGATCCCAGTCGGCGCTGACCATCACCACGATGTCGAGTTTACCTTCCACCGCCTGCTTGAAGCCCTTGATGCGGGCGTTGGAGCCGACATCGCCGACGATGCCGGCGACCAGCGCGACCTTGGAGCCCTTCGGCACCAGCTTCAGCATCTCTTCGCCGGCCAGCGCGCCGGCGGCGACATTGTCGGTGCCGATATAGGTCGAGACGGCAAAGCCGGCGGCCTTGGCCTGCTCGGGGTCGATGGTCGAGTCGATGTTGACGATCGGCTTCTTCTTCTGGGCGACCGGCACCAGCGCCTGGACGAGATTGGAGACGCTGATCGGGTTGACCAGGTAGCAATCGAAATCCTGCATGGCCATGGCGGTCAGGCGGTCGGCCTGGCCGGTGGCGTCACCCATGTTGGCGGCGGCCTGGAGGCTGACATTCACGCCGTTTGCCTTGGCCTGCTCCTCGATGCCCTTCTGCATGGTCTGGAAGAATGGATTGTCGAGGCCTTTGACGATGGCCGCGACTTTCGCCGCATCCTCGGCATGGGCGGGCGCTGCGACGATGGCTGCAAGCATGCCTGCGCCAAGCAAGTTCGTGCCAAGCTTCAGGCAATTGAACATACGCATGGTTTTCCTCCTCCTGATTGTTTTATGGGCTGCATCAATGTCGCTGTCCGGCGACTGCAATGTTAGACGGCACGCAAGCGACCCGGCGCCTAGCGCGATGGGTCTCGCCAACAGAATGCTGCCCGCTTGGGATGTGCGGACTGCAGCCCAGGTTCGGGCACTTTCGACGTCAGGCATTGCTCCTCCCAGAGCGCCGGCCGATGCCATGCCGGCGTTTGCGCATGTTTTATAAAAAATTGACACGCGTCAAGATTTAAAGTGCGTAGCGATTTTGACTGTGCGCCCTGCGGGCATGACTGTGCTGCCGGCATGCGCTACAACCAAGGCGCGAAAAAAGGGCCGGCCTCAGGGAACCACTTGGGGGCTGTCCGCGTTGGTCGCTACTTTTGTGCAGAGGGAGGTTTCGGGTGGGGCGTTTCGAAATCGTGGAAGAGCCAACGGGTACGTTTTCGATTTTCGACACAATCACGGAATTGCCGGCAGCGGTCGAGGGGGGCGTGTGCATTGGGCTTTATCGGCACGAAGTGCCGCTGGCGCTGCTTGCAGCGGTTGAAACGGTCCAGCCCGGCCCTTTTTCGCTGCTGCCCTTATTGTCGGTGTTGAACGACTGGCGGGCTCATCGAGACGGTCTGCTGGCATGAGCAAAGCTGCCCGATGTCGCATCGAAAATCATACCGTATGGGAAATCACGCCCTGTTGTCGAAAGCGGCGGTGAGGCATGGAAAGCAAGGGGAGGTTGCAGTGCGTCGGGAGGTGAAGCGATGTCTGATCAGGACGACCTGATCCGAGCTGCCATCGGTCGGCTGCTCGCCGAGAAGACAGGCGCCGCCGTCATATCGATGAGAGAGAGCATCACCGAGCTTCTGGCGCTGACCGGCGCCGCGCTGGACGACAGACTGCAGGACCTGCTGCTGGAAATGGCCGAAGTCCGCGGCATGATGGTCGCTCTCGACTTCTGAGCAATATCGGCTGGGATGCCGCCGCATGCACCGGCAGCGCTTTCATCGCCGGCAGCCTCTAACCTTAATGCGTCCAATATCGGGCATCGCATTTTAGGCCGAAGCGGACAGGCAGCTTTGGACTTCCGATGAAGATAGCAGACCAAAGCCGAGAGTAGCGGTCGAACAATTTCTCGGGCGACCGGTGGTGTGATCGCCGGCCGCCGTCCAATGCACTATGCCATGGCGGCTGAATGCGGCCCGCTCTGACCGACAGTGTCGGGTGAACGGCGAACTCTCAAGGGCCATTGCCCGGAATGCCGGGACAAATGCTCATAAAGATTCGGGTTGGTGCGGGTTGAACTGCTGAGCCCATGACTGATACTCGATTTGTTGGGGTCTGACATAGGCGGCAAGACTACGTGCAAAGTACTGCGGATGAGATCGGTTCCATTGGCTCGACAACCACGCCGGTGCGGGAACTGACGCCTGCCGAGCGCGACCGGATGTTTGCCTTGTATGAGACGTATTACGAGGCAGTCGATCGCAATGTCTTCGAACGCGATCTCACTGAAAAGGATGCTGTCGTGATCATCCGGTGCGACCGGGAGATTATCGGCTTTTCGACTTATCTTGTCAGGCCGCAGACCGTCGGCGGGGAGACTGTCCACTATCTCTTCTCCGGCGATACCGTTCTCCATTCCGCGCGTTGGGGCGACCCCGTGCTGCTGCGTGGTTTCTTTCGCGCGGCCGGCGCCGCCAAGGCCGCGGTGGCGGGCCGGTTGTTCTGGTTCTCCATCATCGGAGGGCATAGGACGTTCCGCATTCTCCCCAATTTTTTCCGCGACTTCGTTCCGGCCGTCGATGGCCCGGTTTCGGCCCGCCTGCAGACGATCCGCGATGCAATCGCAACTGCCCGGTACGGGCGTCAATTCGAGCCGTCGACCGGACTGATCGACTTCGGCCTGTCGCAGGGTCACTTGCGGGAACAGTGGGCAGATGTCGAGGAAACAGCATTCCGCAACCGCTTTGCCGCCTTCTTTCTCCGGGCCAATCCCTTCTACTCCCGAGGTGTCGAACTTGCCTGCCTCGCGGAATTCGAACTCGGCAATCTGAAGCGCTATGCTGCCGCGAGTTTTGCCGAAGGGCTGCAAGATGGGCGCTGAAGCCTGGGCACGGATTGCCGGCGCGACCGCGGCCGGAGATGCCGGTTTTCGGGCGCGGCTCGGTCAGCTCGAGGCCACGCAGCGCTCCCTCCTGCGGCGGCTTGTAGAAGCCAATCCTGCGACCGTGTTTGGTGGTGACCACAACTTTGCCAACGTCGCTTCGGCCGAGTCCTTTCGCGATCTCGTGCCGATCTGTGGCTACGAAGCCTTGTCGCCATACATCAATCGTGTCGTCGCCGGAGAGGAGAATGTGCTAACTGCCGAGCCGGTCCGGTTTATCGAGCAAACCGGCGGCAGTTCCGGTGGCGCGAAATACATCCCCTATACCGACATGGGCCTGCAGGCCTACACCGATTGTCTCTATCCCTGGATGTCGGAACTGATACGGCGCCGGCCGGGCGTTGCGCAAGGGCACAGCTATTTCGCGCTAAGCCCGGTAGGTCGCGGCGCAAGCGAGCGCGTCGGCGCGCGCAGGTTGGGCAGTCCCGTTCCTTTTGCTTATTTCGGCGCCTTGCGCGATAGCCTGATCCAACTTTCGGCGGTGCCGATGGATCTGAGGCTGCTCAGCGATTTCGCCGGGTGGCAAAGGCAGACCTGTCTGCACCTGCTGGCGGCCGAGGACCTGAGCCTGATCTGGGTCTGGAGCCCGACCTATCTCACCGAAATCCTGCGCGCGATGCAGCGCGATGCCGAGAGCCTGTTGCCGGAACTCGCGGACAGGCTGGGCGCCGTGCGGCCGGCGGACGTGGTGCGTCGTCGCATTGCTGCGCTGGAGGGCGCGCTTGGAAGTTCGCAGCTGTCGGCGATCTGGCCTCGCCTCGACACGATCAGCTGCTGGACAGACGCTTCCAGCAGTGGCTTTGCCGCCGCATTGCAGGCGCAATTTCCGCATGTCTTCATCCAGTCCAAGGGGCTGATGTCTACCGAAGCTGCCGTTTCGTTTCCCTATGGCGACGGGTCCGGGTGCATCCTGGCATCGCAAAGCGGGTTCTTTGAATTTGTCGATGAAAGCGGTGCCAACCTTTTCGCGTGGCAGTTGGAAACAGGCCTGACCTACAGGCTTATCGTGACCACAGGCTCCGGCCTCTATCGCTACGATACGCAAGACATGGTCGAAGTCACCGGGTTCACCGGCGACACGCCGCGCCTGCGCTTCAGCGGGCGTACCGGCATGGTGTCCGATCTCTGTGGCGAAAAGCTCACGGAAGCCTTTGTCGTGCGCTCGCTGGCCGAGGCCGGTCTCGACCATCGTACCTATTCACTGCTGGCGGCGGTCGCGACGCCACATCCGCATTACCGGCTTTTCGTGGAGACCGGTCAGGGGCAGGCCGTTGAGGTGCTTGGCGGCGGCCTCGACCATGCGCTCAAGGCCAATCCGCAATATGAGTATGCCCGCCGCATCGGCCAGTTGGGACCGCTGAGGACGACCGGCGTCGACGACCTCTATGGCAGGCTGAAGCGCCACCGCATGAAGGGCGGCACGAGCATTGCCGGAATGAAGGCGCCGGTTCTGCTCACTCGATCGGACGCAGCGCTTCTCGCGGCACTCGGGGCGGACAAGGAGGACGCTTAGATGCGGCATCCCCTTGTCGCGGAAAATCCCGGCTTGCCGCGTAAAGGTATGAAAACCGGACAAGCGACCATCCGGTCAGGCCGTCAGCCGCAAGGTCAGCGCATCCAGGCCGCGGATCGAGGAATTGTCCATCCAACGTGCAGCAACAGGCTCGACGGTTTTCCAGTGGGTGAGTACGGCTTCCAACACCGCGACACCTTCCATTTCGGCCAGCGCCCTGCCGATGCAGACATGCGCGCCTCGGCCGAAGGCCAGGTTCTGCCTGCCGGCCCGGCCGAGGTCGAAACGCGATGCGTCGGCAAACTGGGCCGGGTCGCGATTGGCAGCGCCGACAAGCAGCACCATCAGCCGGTTCTTTTCGATTTCCTGGCCGCCGATGATTACAGGCTCGAGCGGCCAGCGGCAGATCTTCTGCACCGGGCTTTCCAGCCGCAGCGTTTCGGCAACGGCACTGGCAGCAAGCCGGCGGTCGGCCCGCAGGGCCGCCCACTGGGAGGGCTGGTGAGCAAGATGGAACAGCATGTTGCCGATGAGGTGCACCGTCGTCTCGTGACCTGCAAAGGCCAGGAAGGCGATGTTGCGTCCGGCGACCGTCAGCCCCAGTGCTTTGACGAGGCCAGCCAGCCCGGTCAACAGCGGCGGCATCCGCCCGGCGGCAAGCAGATGGCGCAGATGCTCGACGAAGTAGTCGGACATGTCGTTGGCGTGGTTGGCGCCGCTGCCAAAGGCATCATCGAAACCGGTATCGAGAAGGGTGCGGATCGAACCCGACCATGCCCGGATCATCGGCATGTCCTGGTCCGGTACGCCAAGCAGGCGGCAGATGACACGTTCGGGCACGGCGCGCGTGAAGGCGGCCACCACTTCGGTCGTCCCGGACAAGCCGGAATCGCCCATGAGGTCTTCGATCGTTTCAGCTACAATGGGACGCAAAGCCGGCATGCCCTTGCCGACAAAGGGCTGCTGCAGGGCCTGGCGCAGGGCGGCGTGAGCGCTACCCTCCTGATAGATCAGCCAGTCGCGTATCGCGGATTGCGGATCCGCCATTACGTCGGCCGGCGGCACGTGCGAAAGCTTGCGATTGGCGAGGCTGCTCGAAACGAGATCGTAGCCGGTGAGATAGACATCGCCCCAGGGCGCCTGCCAGACCGGAGCGCGCCGTCGCATTTCATCGTGGATAGCATAGGTGTCCGCGGCACCTTCGAAAGCACCGGCGCGAATCCCTTGCCAGGGATGCCGGCCGGATTTGAACAGAGCATTGGAGGGGGATTCGGTATGCATTGCCTTGCGGGAAGTCCAATTTTGTGGGCTAAGACAGTCGTGTGTCGTGCACGCCCGGATATCGACACCCGGCCATGACCAACAATCAGGGGCCGATCTATTATTTCTGCACGCGCCAACACGCTTACACGATGGGCGTACTGCTTGGCTATTACCAGCATGGGCTTGGTGATCTCGTCCGGATCATTCCCTACGAGCTGGCCGCGAGGCTCGGCCCCCTCGCTCCCGGCACCTTCATCTTTACGGATTTTGAAAGGCTGGCGCCGGCGCAATTGCAGGCCGCGGTCTCCCTCCACGAGCGCATCGCCTCGCTCAATCCGGGCCTGTTGCTGCTCAACGATCCAGCAATCGTGCCACGCCGCTTCGACTTGCTGAAACACCTGAAGGCCGCGGGCCTCAACCATTTCGATGTGCATCGGCTGGGTGAGCGCAAGTCTGTACGCCGCTTTCCAGTTTTCGTGCGCTGGGAAAGCCAGCATGAGCCGCCGCTGACCGGGCTGATCGACGGCGCGGATGCGCTGGAAGCAGCGATTGCCCGTCTGCCGGGCCATGTCCGTCAAGACCCGGACCTGATGATCGTCGAATACGGCACGGCTCCCTCGGCCGATGGGCGGTTCCGAAAATACTCGGCTTACAAGGTCGGCCCAACCGTCTATCCGCAGCACTGCTTCATCAATGAGAACTGGTTCATCAAGTTTCCAAGCACCCGCTTCACCGAGGCCGACAGGGCCGAAAGCCGCGCTTACGTGGACGACAATCCTCATGCCGAGCAGGTCGGGCGTGTCTTCGCCCTGGCCGGCATCGACTATGGGCGCATTGATTACGGCATCGTTGACGGCCAGGTCCAGACCTTCGAAATCAATAACAACCCGTCCGTTCTGACGCGACCGCCTGGCTGGGAGGCGGGGGTGGATTACAGCCGCTACGCCGAGATGCATGAGCGGGCTCTGCGTGGCATCATGCGCCCGGTCTCGGGCCCCGACTTTTTGCTCGGCGACGGCACCATGAGCGTCGATGCCATCCACGCCGATGCCATGCATGCGGTGCGGCAGAGGATTGCGGGATTCTCCCGGCGGCGGCGCCTGTCCCTGCGACCGCTGAAGAAGCGGCTGGCGCGGCTGTTTGGCTGGGGGTGACATGAGCGCGATTGGTGGGCTTCACACTAAATCCAATGCAGCCCCTGATCGCTCTACTGTCCACGCGGCGCGGCATCATGCTTCTTGCGCCCTATCGCCAGCATTGCCGGCACGTCGCGGATCGTCGCCGCGACAGCGCGCCTCGCCAAACCCTGGCTCTTTTTCCGACCCTCAAACGTCTTAGCTACAGTGAAGCTAAGGAGCAGGGTCAAATGAACCTCAAGGACAGGAAGATCGTGGTCACCGGTGGCAGCCGTGGGCTTGGCCTCGGATTGGTCGAGGCGCTGGTCGAACAGGGCGCCAGCGTGACGGTGGTCGCCCGTGGTGCCGAGGCGCTGGAGGCGGTTGGAGCCCGGCTTGGGGTCGCCACCATCCGCGCCGACGTTGCGGAGGAGGGCGCGGCTTATCGCATTCTTGGCGAGGTTCGTCCTGACGTCGTGGTCCTGAATGCTGGTGTCACGCCCCGGATGGGCCGGTTGGACCAACTGAGCTGGGAAGATTTTTCAATCGCCTGGGAAACCGACGTCAAGGCCGGGCTCTATTGGCTGCAGGCGGCGCTCAACCTGCCGCTCAAGCCGGGCAGCCGGGTTCTGGTGGGATCAAGCGGTGCTGCCGTCACCGGGTCGCAGATGTCGGGCGGCTATGGCGGCGCCAAGCGCATGCTGTGGTTCATGGCGAAGTACGCCAATGGCGTTTCGCAGGAGAAGAAGCTCGGCATCCGCTTTCAGGTGATCGTGCCGCGGCAGATGATCCTCGGCACCGGAACCGGCGATGCGGCGGCTGGCGCCTATGCCGGATCCATGGGCATCACGCCGGTGCAATTCGTCACCCGATTCGGTGCGCCGATGCCGCCCCGGACCTTCGGCGACAGGGTGGTTTCCGTGCTGGAAGACCCGCAATATGCCGAGGGCGTCGTCTTCGGCCTCAATGGCGATGCGGGCGTAACCGTGATGGAGGGTGCTGCGGCTTGAGCGAACGAGATCCTGCCGTGGACCGCGACCGACGGGAAGGGCTGCTTGCCCTTGCCGCCGCGATGCGACCAGAGCTGCACCGCTATTGCGCACGTCTGATGGGCTCGGTCATCGACGGCGAGGATGTCGTGCAGGACACGTTTGCGCGCGCCTTCGTTGCGCTGGACGAGCTGTGCGAGGTGCCGCAGCTCAGGCCCTGGCTGTTCCGCATCGCCCACAACCGTGCGCTGGACCTGCTGCGCAGCCGCGCAATCCGCGCGGCGGAGCCTATCGAGGCGGCGCTTGAAATTGCCGACGACACCAAAGCCGACCCGGTGGAGACGCTGATGCGCAGGCAAGCAGTACAGACCGCGGTCTCGCGCTTTGCGGAACTTCCTGTGCTCCAGCGCAGTGTCGTCATCCTCAGGGATGTGCTCGACCAGCCGCTGGCCGAGATCGCCGCCCTGCTTGGCATCACGGTCAATGCGGTGAAGGCGCATTTGGCGCGTGGTCGTGCGCGGTTGAGGGAGATCGACGCCACTGCGCCCGCACTTCCCGATGCTCGTATCGCGTCGGCCGCCGTGGTCCGTTATGCGACCCTGTTCAACCAGCGCGACTGGGATGGCTTGCGCGCGTTGCTTGCCGACGACGTCAGGCTTCATCAGTCCATGCACCAGCCGCGCTCGGGTGCGGCGGATGTCGGCATGTTCTTCACGGTCTACGCCAAAAGCGACCGCGTGTGGCTGACGCCGGCCTGGCTCGAGGGCCGCGAGGTGATCGCGGTGTTCGAAGACCCGGACGCTCCAACACCCGATTATTTTATGTGGCTCGAGTGGCGGGAAGGGCGGATCAGCTTCATCCGCGACTATCGCCATGTCCGCTATGTCGCCGACAATGCCGAGCTGGTTCCGGCCAGGGATGCCGGATCTCTCGGTCGCGGCCCCTGACCATCCCACAGCGAGTCTTCGTTTGATCGGAGCGGAACCGCTTTGCGCCCTGCCGCGCTAACGCTGCTCGATCAGCGTCTTCGCCGCGTCTTTCCCCGCCGAGAGGATGCGATCGGACAATTCCGTTCCGCCCACGGCGCGGGCCATTTGCAGCGTGCCGAGGAGCGTTGCGAAGACAGCCAGCGCCACGCCCTCCGGATTCTTGGCCTGCGGTAGCGCTTCCGCCAACTGGCGCACCAAAGCCAGCAGGTGGTCTGTATAGGCTTCACGCGTTTCAGGCGGCTGACGGGCGAGCTCCGGCAGCAGCGCAGCTGACGCGCAGCCCTTTCCGGGATTGTCCCGGTGCTCGGCCGACAGATACATGTCGATGGCCATCTCCACGCCCGAAGCCAATGCTTCCGCCAGTTGCTGCGCCTGAAGCTCCATCGCCGCCGCCACGCTTTCGCGGACAAGCTGCGCCTTGGATTGAAAGTGTGGATAGAAGGCGCCGTTCGTCAGCCCGGCGTCGCTCATGATGGTCGCCAGTCCGGACGCAGCTATGCCGTCGCCGCGAAAGCGTTCCGCTGCGACCTCCATGATCCGTCCGCGCGAGGCGTCCTTCCGGCCCTTTTCGTAGCGCATGGCTGCTATTCCTTTCTGCTATTGCATTATGAACGTAATCTGATATTACGACTGTAATTCAACGGGCGCAAAAAAGCTAGCCCTCATGATTTTGGAGCACGAAATGAATGCGAATTCCGGAAAAACCGCTGTTGTAACGGGAGCCTCTTCGGGCATTGGCCGCGCCAGTGCCGAGGCTCTGGCAAGGGCGGGGTTCACGGTCTTCGGAACCAGCCGGCGCAAGGCCGACGACGGCCCGGACGGGGTGACCATGCTGGTTTGCGACGTGACCGACGGTGAAGCCGTTGCCGCACTCGTTTCGACGGTGCTGTCGCAGACCGGCCGGATCGACCTCTTGGTCAACAATGCCGGCGTCGGCCAGCTTGGAGGCGCCGAGGAATTCTCGATTGCACAGGTGCAGGCCTTGTTTGACGTGAATCTGTTCGGCGTCATCCGCGTGACCAATGCGGTGCTGCCGTCGATGCGGCGGCGTGGCGAAGGGCGCATTGTCAATATCGGCTCTGTGCTGGGACTGGTGCCGGCGCCGTATTCAGCGCATTATTCGGCAGTCAAGCACGCGCTCGAGGGCTATTCGGAATCGCTCGACCATGAGGTTCGTGCCTTCAATATCCGCGTCTCGGTCATCGAGCCGGCATTCGTTCGTACTGTCTTCGACCAGAACGGGATCCAGCCGGATTCGCCTTTGCAGGAATACGATCAGGCTCGAGCTACGCTGGAAGCGCTGCTTCGCGATGTGATGCCTGTCGCCGATCGGCCCGAAGTGGTGGCGCAGGTGGTCGTCAAAGCAGCGACCGATGCCCGTCCGCAACGGCGCTACACCGCCGGCAAGGCAGCGCGCCAAGTCAGCCTGCTGCGCCGCTTTGCCCCTGCGGGGATATTCGACAAGAGCCTGCGCAAACAGTTCCGCCTGCCGGTCTGAACGACAGCGAGCAGAGGATTTCACGCACATGCGACTAGCCAAAAATACTCTCAGAAAGTCACTGCCATGAAAGCATTCGTCGTCGACAAATATAGCAAGAACGGCACGCTGCGGCTGGCCGAAATGCCGGAGCCGAAACTCGGGGACAGCGATGTCCTGGTCGAGGTCCACGCCGCGGCGGTGAACCTGCTGGATTCCAAGATCAAAACCGGAGAGTTCAAGCTGATCCTGCCCTATCGCCGACCATTCATCCTGGGTCACGACGTGGCCGGGAGGGTTGTCCGCGTGGGATCGAAAGTCCGCAAGTTCAAACTCGGCGACGACGTCTATGCGCGGCCGCGCGATGGCCGGATCGGGACATTCGCCGAGTTCATAGCCATGGACGAGGCGGACGTGGCGCTGAAGCCCGGGAACCTCAGCATGGAAGAGGCGGCCTCGATCCCGCTGGTCGGCCTGACCGCCTGGCAGGCGCTCATCGAAAGGGCCAACCTGAAGAGGGGACAGAAGGTCTTCATTCAAGCCGGATCCGGCGGCGTGGGGACATTCGCCATCCAACTGGCAAAGCATCTCGGCGCGACCGTTGCGACCACCGCCAGCGCGGCGAGTGCCGGTCTGGTCAAGGGGCTCGGCGCCGATGTCGTCGTCGATTACAGGAAAGACGATTTCGAAAAAGTGCTGTCGGGCTACGACGTCGTCTTGAACAGCCAGGACACAAAGACACTTGAAAAGTCACTGAATGTGCTGAAACCGGGAGGCAAGCTCATCTCCATCTCCGGCCCACCGGATCCCGACTTCGCCAGGGAAAAGGGATTGAACATGGTGCTGAAGCTGGTGCTTCGCCTGCTGAGCCGCGGTATTCGAGCGAGAGCCAAGCGCCGTGGCGTGACGTTCTCGTTTCTCTTCATGTGGGCGCAGGGCGAGCAGTTGAGCAAGATCGCATCGCTCATCGAAGCCGGTTCGATCCGCCCGGTTGTTGACCGGGTCTTTCCCTTCGAGGCGACCAACGAGGCGCTGGCCTATGTCGAAACAGGACGCGCCAAGGGCAAGGTCGTCATCAAGGTCAGATAGCAACTCAGCTGCGATCGAGGTCAGCCGCGCCGGGCTGCATCGATCGCCGCGACGTCGATCTTCGTCATCTCCATCATCGCATCAAAGGCGCGTTTGGCTTCCTCGCCGCCGGCCGCCATGGCCTCGGTCAACGTGCGCGGCGTGATTTGCCAGGACACGCCCCATTTGTCCTTGCACCAGCCGCACGCGCTCTCCTGGCCGCCATTGCCGACGATGGCATTCCAGTAGCGGTCGGTTTCCTGCTGATCGTCGGTGGCGATCTGGAACGAGAAGGCCTCGCTCTGCTTGAATGTGGAGCCGCCGTTCAATCCGATGCAGGGAATCCCGGCAACGGTAAATTCGACCGTCAACACGTCGCCTTTCTTGCCGGACGGAAAGTCGCTCGGCGCAGGGTGAACGGCGCCCACCCTGGTGTCGGGAAAGGTCTCCGCGTAGAAGCGAGCCGCAGCCTCGGCGTCCTTGTCGAACCAGAGGCAAATCGTGTTCTTTGGCATCGTTGGCATTGCGTGTTCCTTTCGGTGTTAGAGTTGGCGGAGGTCAGCCCAGCAAATTACGTGCCGTGCGCATGAAGATCCTTGACCCGATCGGGATCAGGTCGTCGGGAAAGTCATAGTCGGGATTGTGCAAGGCAGGGTGCCGCTCGCCTGCACCGAGGAAGAACATCGCCGACTTGGCACTATGGCCGAACAGGCCGAAATCTTCAGAGGCGCGCATCGGCAGGGCTTCTTCGCCGTGCGCGACGCCCTCTTCATCGAGCGCGCGCCTCAGATGCTCCACCGCGTCCGGCGCGTTGACGCTGGCGACGAAGATCTCATGATAGTCCCAGCGGGCGGAAAGGCGATGCTCGCCCGCGACCCTGGCGACGAGCGCTTCGGCGGCAGCGCACAGGTTTGCCATGCGCTCGTCACGCCGGGTGCGCAGCGTTGCCCACACCTGCGCATGAGCCGGGGCGATGCCGAACACGGCCTCGCCCATCGCGGCATGGGTGACGGTCAGCATGGAGAAGTCGTCGTCGGCGAAGGTTCCGCGCCCGAGCGCCGGCAGCGCCGGCATCAGCTCACTGATCGCCAGCATCGGCGAGATGCCGGTCTCCGGCATGGACGAATGGGCGGTCTTGCCCTCCAGTATGATGCGCATGCCGCGTGACGCACAGTTGACCACGCCGGGCTTGAGCCGCACCTCGCCGAACGGCACGCCAGGCAGGTTGTGCAGCGAGAAAGCGAAATCCGGTGCGATCTCGCCGAAGCGCGGATCGGCAACGACGCCAGCCGCGCCGTTGCCGGTTTCCTCCGCCGGCTGGAACATCAGCACGACGCGGCCGCTTGCAGGCCTCTCGCGCCCCAACTGACGGCCGAGGGATGCCAGGATCGCGGTGTGTCCGTCATGGCCGCACATATGTGACTTGCCCGGCACGCACGACGAATGCGGCACGCCTGAAAGTTCTTCGATAGGCAAAGCATCGAGTTCCGAACGGAACAGCACCGTAGGCCCCGCTTTGCCGCTGTCATATATGGCCGCGACGCCGTGCCCGCCGAGCTGTGTCAGCACCTTGTCCGGCCCCGTATCGGCGAGGAAGGCGACGACCTCCTTTGCGGTCTTCTCCTCTTCATTCGAGATTTCCGGTTGCTGATGCAGCTTGCGCCGCCATTCGGTTAGTTCGACAATGTCTCGATTGGTCAAAGTCATGCTTTTTCAGCCTCCGCTGCACTCTTCATTTCATTGACACGTCCAGTCACAGGGGGTGTCAAACGCAATGATGAATTGCTAGCGATAAAGGGCAGTTCCCGCCACAGTCCAAGTTTCGGGCTTCGGCAGGCCAGAAACGACCGTTCTCCCAGCCATTCTCAGCCTATTGATTGATCTCGGGCTCGACGAGCTTTGCCAGATTTCTGAGCGACTCCTGCCAGCCGAGATAGCAGGCCTCGACCGGAATGACGTCCGGAATGCCCGCCTGGGCGATGTCGATTTCAGTGCCGACCGACACTTTTTTCAAGACCACGGTCACTCGTATCTCGCCGGGCAGGTTGGGATCGTCGAACCTGTCGGTGTAAAGCAGGCGCTCGCCCGGAACGAGTTCGAGATACTCGCCGCCGAAGGAGTGGCTGTCGCCGGTGGTGAAATTGCGGAACGACATCTTGAACGTGCCGCCGACCTTTGCCTCGAAACTATGGACCGTGCAGGTGAAGCCGTTTGGCGGAAGCCACTTGGCCAGCGCGTCCGCTTCAACGAAGGCGCGATAGACCTTTTCCGGGCTGGTCGTCAGAACGCGGTGCAAACGTACGGTGCCGGGCATTGCTGGATCCTTTCATGAATGCCTGTTCGATACCCCAAGGACGGACGAAGGCTAGCCAGTCCGACATTGGTTTGCGAATTTTTTGGGTTTGCAAATTTTTTGAGGGCGCACGGCCTGCGTACCCACAGTCATACCGTTCGACCCCGCGCCTGTCGGGCGAGGTGGTGGACGAACTGCACCGGCTCTGGAGCTGGCGTTCACCTGCTAAATCGGGTTCCTGAGCCATCTTGTTGTTCAGGCGCGGTTTTCCCGATTGGCGCGAACGGCCGCGCGTCCCGGCCAATGCTTCGACGCGCTAAATAGGGCAGCGCGTCTTTGCCGTCCATGTGCCGATCATTAGAATTTGCATCTGATCAGAGTTGATTTCCTATCTGGCCGTTAATGCGGCCATGCTGTTAATCAGCGCTTGCTAATGAGTCTTTCGAACCCGAGGAAGTAATGACCAAGAATCTCGGCAATGCACGTCATACGCCAGCGAAGGACCAGCAGGTCTCCCTTCTAGGCAAAGCCGCGCCGGCACTTTTTCCGCTGGTCGTGGCGGCACTGGGCTACATGATTGGCAAGCAGTTCTTCGGCATCTAGCCGCGAAGACAGGGTCTTCCGTTCCCCAACGTCCCGGCGGACCAACCATGTCAACGCCGCGCCGTTGACATTGCAGCGGCGTGTCGCCAGACATCGACGTCAAACATGGACGTCGCCGAAGGAAAGTTCGCCGTCGTCGCCGGCCGCAAAGAAGGCGAAGGCGAGCAGCCCGACATAGAAAGCCGCGACAAAGACCACGATCGCCACACCGGGAATCGGGCCAAGGGCGGCGCTGTCTACGGCCTCGCGAAGCGAGCCGACAAAGCCGGTCCTGACACCTGCGGACTGAAGGCTGGGGGTCGATATCTTCAGCACCCAGGCCAGCAGCAGGATCAGGAAGAGATAGAGGTAATTTCGCCGCAGGCGGCGCGCCAGCGCGACACGTTGCGACAGCAGGAATTTCGGCGCGCGCAGGCCTTCGCCGACGATGAGCAGCCAATCCGAGGCGAAGTCGGGTTGCGGAGGGAAGATCTGCGCGAAATAGTGGCGCTCGAACTGGCGCACGCGAGCCCGATAGAAATCGAAGAACCGATAGCGGCGCGCCTCGATCCACAGCAGGAGCAGGATCAGCAGCATGGCGAACAGCAGAACGCCGTGATGCGCACTGGCTGTCGACAGCGACACAGAAAGCAGCGCCGCCACCACGGTGATCGCCCAGTTGGTCGTCCTGTCCAGTCGGTCGCGCCATCCCGCCATGCGAGCGATCTCGGCGCGGTGGAAATGGGACAGCGTGTTGACGCGCTCCGCCGATGAAAGGACGGGGCCAGCGGGCTTTGCCGACGCGTCGTTCATGGCATCCTCCGGCAAGGAACAGAACAGTTTGCCGGCAACATCGTTCCAAGACGCGTCACGCAAGAGCGGCATCGGCCACTCGTGATCTATCTCGGCTGCACGGCCCTTGAGAATCCTTCAGCCTTCGGCAACATGGCGGTGGGGCTGGGAGCGCGAAGATGAGCAAGGCTATTTCCACCGCATCATCGAGGGTCCCGCGCAAGGCGCCGATGGCTCTGACCGAGGATCTCATCGCGCGCACCATGCGTGCTGTCGAGGATGCCGGGCCGACGCCGGGCATGGTTCACATGACCGATGCCGACTATGCGCGCATCCGCGACGAGGTGCTGGCCGGCGCTCCGGCCGGGCCGCTGAAACTATTTGCCTATGGCTCGCTGTTGTGGAAGCCCGCCGGCGAGGTGAGGGGCGGAGAACGCGCGGTGGCCAGCGGCTGGCATCGTTCGTTCTGCTTCACGGTGCAGCGTTTTCGCGGCACGGTCGAGCAGCCCGGCCTGATGATGGCGCTCGATCGCGGCGGCCAGTGCCAGGGCATGGTGTTCGAGATCGCGGAGCCGGTGGCGGCTAACCTCGAAGCGCTGCTGCGCCGCGAAATGACCATCCTGCCCGCCGTCAACGTGCCGCGCTGGCTGCAGGTCAGGACCGAAGGCGGCCCATGTCGCGCGCTTGGCTTCGTCGTCGATCCCGCCAATCCGCGTTATGCCGGCAAGCTCGACAAGCAGGCGATCGCGGCGACGCTGGTGACAGCCGCCGGTCATTGGGGCTCGGGCGCGCAATATCTTTTCGAGACGATCCGCCACCTCGAAGCCTGCGGCATCCGCGACCGCAATCTGTGGCGGTTGCAGGAATTGGTGGCCGTGGAGATCGGGCTGACCATCGCCCAGAAGTGATCCGCCCAGAAGTGATCCGTTCAGACGCGGCACGCTTCAGTCGTGTTTGGCCCCGGATGTTTGCAGGCCACAGCACTTTGCGAAGCAAATCTCTGATTTCGGAAGTCTCCGCAGTGAGGATTTAATGAATTGAAAACAGTTCTGGCCCAACGATGACCTGAACACCGGCGCAGGACACGGTGCGCGTGGGCCAATCATGAAATCCTCGACCGGAGAGCATTACCCAGCGCTGGATCATGTTCGTGGCCTGGCGGCCTTTCTTGTCTTTTCCTGGCATTTCCTTCATGCGTCTCCTGAAGGCCCGGTGCCTTATGACTTCATGCCGGCTCTTCCCCTCTTCAGCGTTCTGGATGAAGGGCATACTGGCGTTTCCCTGTTCATGGCGCTTTCCGGGTACCTGTTCGCCAAGCTGCTCGATGGAAAGCAGATCAACTATCTGCCCTTCTTTGCCAACAGGGCCCTCAGGCTGCTTCCGCTTCTGCTGGTGATGATATGTATCGAGGCTTGCCGCAGGTACCTGGCCGGCCAGTCCCTCGACGGGTATTTCATGGGCGTCGGCTTGGGGGTTCTTCTTCCCACCCTTTCGAATGGCGGCTGGTCGGTAACGATCGAAGCGCACTTCTACCTGTTGCTGCCGTTCTTGCTGATGGCATCCAGGCGGTTTGTGTTCGCGCCCTTGCTGTTCATCGCGGCAGCCATTGTGCTGAGGTCCGTGCTGTATGTGCAGATCGGCGAAGTGCAGTCAGCGGCGTCCGTAACCATCATAGGCCATGCGGATCAGTTCCTGGCCGGCATTCTTGCCTTCCACCTGCGTGCCCACGCGAAGAACCAACACTGGCTGGCGCTGGCCGTTCTCATGGCTTTTTCGGGGTTCTTCTGGTGGTTCGATGCAGCCGGCGGATTTTACCAGCTGGGCCGCTATCCGTCGCCTCATTGGATATGGATCATCCTGCCGACCCTGGAGGCGGCAGCCTATTCATTCGGCATCGCCTACTACGACACGAGCTTTTCGAAAAAGCGAACAAGCCCGCCGTTCAGGATACTGGAGAAGGCGGGGGTCTACAGCTATTCGATCTATCTTCTGCACCTGTTCTTCGTCATGCAATTGGCGGCGTTCATAGACACGAATGTCATGAGCATCAGCAATTTCTACGTCGCATGCCTCTGGTCCGCATTGTGCTTCGTGGCGACGATCCCGATCGGCTATCTCAGCTACACGTGCGTCGAGGCGCCATTCCTGCGCCTGCGAATGCGCTATGTGGACCAAAAGCCCGGAACCGCGGCATCGGTCGCGGCCGAGATTGGATCGGTCATCGCCGATACACCGACCTCGCTTAGCCGTCCCTGAGCCACACCAGCATCTCGCCGGGCTCGCGGTTGTCCCAGGCGAAATAGGGAATGGCGGTCAGGCGCGTCTGCGCGGTGGTCGGCGGCTCGGGCCTGTAGAGCCCGTCCTGCCAGCCGTCGGGGACATCGGCAAGTGCCGCGGTCGACAGCGTCACCACGCCGCCGAGAAGTTCCGGCCGCTGCTGCGCTTCGATGGTGGCCGTCCGCGGCAGCGTCAGGCGATGCGGCTGGCTGTCATTGTCTGATGCCTCGACGCAATAGATCAGCGGGCCGCGTGACAGCGCGACGCGGCCGGCATCCTGGCGCACCTGCGGGTTGGCATAGAGCCGCTCGATCGGCATTTCGAGATCGAGCCGGACATCATCGCCCTTCGTCCATGTTCGCTTGATCGCGGCGTAGCCGTCGCTGGTGATCTCAGCCGGCTTGATGGCCTCGCCGTTCACCTTCAACTGGGCACTGGCGCTCCAGGCGGGAATGCGCAGGTGCAAGGTAAATTCGACCGGCGCCTGCGGTTCGAGCGCGATCTCGACGGCGCCGTCCCAGGGATACCTGCTCGTCTGCGTCAGGCTGACCGGGACGCCCGATATGTCGAAACGGGCGGTCGAGTCGCCATAGAGGTGGATGGCCAACGCATCGTCGGCCAGGCTGTAGAAATAGCTGCCGATCGAAGCGACCATGCGTCCGATATTGGGCGGGCAGCACGGGCAGCGGTGCCACTTCCACCTGTTGTGCTTGCCCCGGCTTTCCAATGGGTTCTCGTAGAAAAACAGCGAGCCGTCGAGCGACAGGCCCGAGATCGAACCGTTGTAGAGGGCGCGTTCCATCATGTCGGCGTAGCGCGCGTTCGGCCCCATGCCGAGCATGCGGCTGGCCCAGAACACCAGGCCCACCGCTGCACAGGTCTCGGCATAGGCGCTCTCGTTGGGCAGGTCGTAGTCGCTGGTGAACCCCTCATTGTGCGCCGATGGTCCCAGTCCGCCGGTGACATAGAGGCTCTTGGTGGTGAGATCGTCCCACAGAAGGTCGAGTGCGGACCGCAGCGTGTCGTCGCCATATTCGGTGGCGATGTCGGCCATGCCCGAATAGAGGTACATCGCCCTGACAGCATGGCCGACGACCTTGTGCTGTTCGCGCACCGGGATGTGCGACTGGCTGTATTCATAGGTCTTGAAATGATAGGCCTTCGGGTCGGCGCCGCGGGCGCGGGCCTCCTCGTCGAAATAATGTGGCTGCTGCCCGCGCTGGTCGATGAAGTATTTGGCCAGCTCCATGTATTTCCGCTCGCCGGTCACCCGCGCCAGCTTGACCAGTGCCAGCTCGATCTCCTCATGACCGCAATAGCCCTTCTTCTTGCCGGGCTCGGGGCCGAGCACGGACGCGATATGATCTGCATAGCGGCACATGATATCGAGCAGCTTGCGTTTTCCCGTCGCCTGGTAGTAGGCGACCGCGCCCTCGATCAGATGGCCGGCGCAATAGAGTTCGTGGCAGTCGCGCAGATTGGTCCAGCGCTTGCCGGGCTGGATGCGCTGATACCAGCTCGAGAGATAGCCGTCCTCCTGCTGCAGCTTGCCATACATGTCGATGACGGCATCGATCTTCTTCTCCAGTTCGGGATTCTTGCGCCGGTAGAGCGAATAGGCTGCGGTCTCGATCGTCTTGCCGAGATCGGAATCCCAGAACATCTGCGTGGTCACCGTCGATCCGGTGAATTCCGCGCCCTGGCGGTCGGCTTCGTCGGGAGAGGGCGAATGGAAGGGGATGACTATGCCGGGCGAGGGGCGGTCCGGATCGATCTGCTCCAGCATGCGGGCCTCGACGCAGCGCTCATACAGGATGTCGGCAGTGCGCGTCGCGACCGCGTCGGCGCGATCGCCCCAGAAGCCGTGCACGTCGACCTGCGGCACCGGCAGCGGGCGGAAGGCGAGCTTCGGTTTTCCGGTTTTTGCGGATGGCGATGCGGTCATGAAACTTACTCCATTCGGTCTGTCTATTTGACGGCCCCGGCCATCAGGCCGCGGATGTAGAAGCGCTGCAGCGCCAGGAACAGGATCAGGCACGGCACCATCATCACGGTGACGCCAGCCTGCACCGCGCCCCAGTCGATGGCGCCGAAGCGGCCCGACTGCAGTGCGGTCATCATCACCGGCAGCGTGAACTTGGATTGGTCGGTCATCAGCACGAGGGCGGCGAGGAATTCGTTCCAGGCGCCGAGGAAGGCAAACAGGGCGATGGTGACGACGCCCGGCCAGACCAGCGGCAGCATCACCTTCAAAAGCATTGTGAGATTGCTGGCACCGTCCATGCGGGCGGCCTCCTCGATTTCGCGCGGCACGGCGTCGAAGGCGTTGCGCATCATGAAGATCGAGAACGGCAGTTGCAGCGTCACATAGACGCCGACCAGGCCGGTCAGGGTGTTGTGCAGGCCAAGCTTGGTCAGCACCAGGAAGATCGGCGTCAGGATCGACTGGAACGGGATCATGATCGTCGACAGGATGAGGATAAAGAACAGGTCCTTGAACGGAAACCGAAACCGCGAAAAGCCGTAGCCGGCCAGCACGCTGACGGCGACCGAGAGCACGACGGTCATCACCGAGACATAGATGCTGTTTTGCGCCGAAGCCCACAGCCCGTCGCCGAAGCTGTTAAGCGTGGCATAGTTCTCCAGCGAGAACCCCGACGTCGGCCAGGGGGGCAGCGGCGGCAGGCGTGCTTCGGCCGCCGGCTTGAACGCCGACAGCACCGCCCACACGATCGGCGCGGCAAACAGCACCGAGGCGACGATGCCGGTCGAATGCTCTGCGACGCGGCTCAGGAGCCGGCGGCTACGGGAGGCGGCCTGCGCCATCAGTCGAGACCCTCCGGCTTGCGCAGCAGCCACAGCTGGACGAGGCTGAGCGCCACCAGGATCACCAGCAGCACCATGGAGAGCGCCGCGCCATAGCCGAGCTTGAACGACACGAAGGACTGGTTGAAGATCCAGTAGACCGCGGTCAGCGTCTGGTTGCGCGGGCCGCCGCGCAGGATGATGTAGAACTGGTCGAAGGCGAGGATCGAGCCGGCGACCGACAGGATCAGCGCCAATGCGAGCGTACGGCGCATCAGCGGCAGGGTGATTGCCCTGAACCTGGCGAACGGACCGGCACCGTCGATGACGGCCGCCTCCTGCAGGTCCTGCGGGATCGATTGCAGGCCGGCCATCAGGATAATCATGGTGAAGCCGGCGACCTTCCAGACAACCATGGCGATGATCGACCAGAAGGCCGGCTGGAAGGTGGCCAGAAGGTTGAACTTTCTGTCGATCAGTCCGAGGTCGTAAGCGGCCGGGCTGAACAGGCCGGAATCGACATTCAGCAACCACGACCAGAGCAGGCTGGCCGAGGCGAAACCGACAACCGCCGGCATGAAGAACATGGTGCGGTAGAGATTGGTCAGCGGCCGCGGCCGTTCGACGAACAGCGCCAGCGGAAAGGCCACCACGAAGATCGCGATGGTGACGATCACCGTGTAGAAGGCGGTAAAGCGCAGCGCGTTCCAGAACCTGATGTCGCGCAGGATGGCGACGTAATTGCCGAGGCCGATATAGCTGTGCTCGCCCATCAGCGGCCAATTGTGTAGCGACATCCACGCCGTCATGCCGAGCGGGATCAGGAAAAAGACGACGACCAGCGCGACAGCCGGCGCGACATAGAGCAGGCCGATCCATTGTTGGCGGCTGGCGACCCTGCGGGCGCGGGGCGGGGCAGGGGTTGCTGCGGTTGTGATAGAGCTCATGCCGTGCCTGTTCTTCCGTCGGATACAGTTGGCCGCCCCACCTCCCCCTTGTGGGGAGGTCGGACCGAAGGTCCGGGTGGGGGTACTGGCGCTGACCCCCACCCCGCTGCTTTGCAGCAACCCTCCCCACAAGGGGGAGGGTAAACAACGCGCCGGCCCCCCCCCCCGGGAGACGGGGGGGGGGCCGGAAGGCGGCCGCTTATTTTTGCGGCGCCTGGTCGATGATCGACTGCATCGTCTCTTGTGCGTTGGCTATGGCGCCATCGACATCGTCGCCGAAGAAGACCTCGTTGATCATCTGCGTCCACGGCCCGTTGGCGGAGTTGATCAGGTCGTTGAACACCACCGAATAGGGTGTCTTGCCCTTGGCCATGGCCTCGGCGGCGATCTGGTAGCGCGGATCGAGATCCTTCAGCGCTTCCTTGGCGATGTCGCCGCGCACCGGCAGGCTGCCGTATTTGGCAAGGATTGTCTGGCCTTCGAGCGAATAGGCGAAGTCGAGGAACTCCTTCACCACCGGCAGTTTCGTGGTGCCCTTGGTGACGACGAAATTGTCGCCGCCGGCAAAGGACGACCAGCCGCTGTCCTTGCCCGGCAGGAAGGTGACGCCGTAGTCGATATCGGGATACTGGGTGTTGAGCGCGCCGATGGCGAAGGCGCCGGACGGCGAGATGCCGATATTGCCGGCGGCAAATGCCGCAAAGAAGTTGGCGCCGGTATCGGTCTGCGCGCCCGCCGGCACCAGATCCTTCTTGACCATCGAGCGGTAGAGATCGATGGCGCCGCGCAGCTGCGGGCTGTCCAGCGTCGCCTTCGAGCCGTCTTCGCTCAGGATGTCGCCGCCCGATGCCCAGATCAGGGGTGTGAAAGTGAAGATGTTGCAGCCGCCGCAATTGCCGGAGAAGTAGAAGCCCTTGATGTTGCCGCCGAGCGCGTTGACCTTCTCGGCATCGGCCGCGATCTCGGCCCAGTTGGCCGGACCTTTTTCGGGGTCGAGGCCGGCCTGCTTGAACAGCTTCTTGTTCCAGATCAGCACCGAGGCGTCGGCGGAGAAGGGCAGGCCATAGATGTGATCCTTGTAGGTGCCGGTCTTCACATGCGCCGGCGACAGGCTGGCAAAATAGGGCAGGGACTTTGCCCAGTCGGTGATGTCCTCCAATTGGCCGGCTGCGGCGAAGGACGGCGTGTAGATCAGGTCGAGCGACAGCGCGTCGGGCGCCGTGCCGCCGGCGGCCGCGGCACCGTATTTCGGGATGATCTCGGCATTGGGAATGATGTCGAGCTTGACCTGGTTGGTGTGCGCCTTGTTGTAGGCATCGACGATCCTCGGCATGAAATTCGAGCCGTCGGCGCGCACCCAAATGTTGGCCGTCTCGGCGGCGGCAGTGCCGAGACCGCCACCCAAAACGGCAGCGGCCAGAGTCAGTTTGGCAATCAGGTTCCTCATGTTCTCCTCCTCCAAGGTTGGCCGCGGTCCGCGGCTTGGCGCCGATTGCGCGGCGCTTCGTTTTCAGCCACCCGGCGGATGGCCGCATGACTGCCGCACCACCAGCCGGCACGGCAGTTTTCGAATGCCTGGCGCGGCGGGCTTGCCGCCGACCAGCGAAAGCAGGGTCAACCCGGCCTCGCGCCCGAGCGCGACCAGGTTCATGTCGACAGAGGTCAGCGGCGGGCGCGTCGCCTCGGCCACGATCTCCCAATTGTCGAAACCGATGACGCCGACATCACTGGGGACGTCGAGCCCGCGTTCGCGCAGAGCATCGATGACGCCGCGCGCGATCTGGTCGTTGCCGCAGAAGACCGCGTCCGGCCTTTCGCTTTTGCCGTCGAACAGTTGCGCAACCGCCTGGTGACCCCAGGCTTCCGACCAGGAGCCGAGCAGCGGCTCGCTGACCGTCAGGCCGTTTTCGACGAGCACGTCGCGGTAAGCCTGGACGCGCGCGTGCACCACGGCAAAGCTCGCCGGCCCGGTGACGTGGGCGATGCGCTTGCGGCCCAGCCGGCAGAAATGCTCGACGGCCAGCCGGGCGCCGCCAACATCGTCCGAGACGAAAGCGACGGCGTCGGGATCTGGCTGCGTGAAAGCATAGATCACCGGGACGCGCAGATCGGAGAGGTCGACGGGGAGATGGCGATCGATGCGCTTGCCGGTGGCGATGATGCCGTCCACGCGCTTGTCGAGCATGGCGTCGACATGCATCTGGCCCAGCCGCGGATCCTCCTCGACATTGCACAGGAACACCGAGACGCCATTGTCGACCAGCGCGTCCGAAATGCCCGACATCAGCGGCAGCGAGAAGCGGCCATAGGTATCGTTGGTGAGCAGGCCGACGGTGAAGCTGCGGCGCCGGAGCAGGCTTTGCGCCAGGCTGTTGGGCCGGAAGCCAAGCCGCCGGGCGGTCTCGCGAATGCGTTCGCGCGTCTCGGCTGTCATCCGGCCCTGGCTGTTGAGCGCCTTGGATGCGGTGGCGACGCTGACTCCGGCCTGCGCGGCCACGTCACGCAAGGTGACTGGCTTGGAAAAGGCCGGAACAGGCAGATCGTCCGATGGCATCGCGTCGAGAATCCTTAGTTGGGAAAAGGTTTTCTCTTACCGACCTGAATGGGGCCCGGCAGGCGGCCGAGCCCGATTGAAATTATTGGGAAAACCTTTTCTCATTTGAAGCTAGGCCAGATCGGATCGCCGTTCAAGGGAAAAGTTGGTTGGGCCTCGGCTCCTCGGGAAGCGAGGTCCGGCAAAGGGTTGGCGCGGCCGGGCGGCAAACCTGGCCGCCAGATGTGCTGGCGGACGCTCTGAAAATCGTGCCGAAAATTCTGAACAATCCCTCGAGATTAACCTTTCCGTAAATATTTGGCCGCTACTTCGACAGCCATGGCCTCGTGGCGGAGCGGCTACGCTGGAGACGGCAAATCTCTGAAGCCTCGGTTCGATCCCGAGGCGAGGCCTCCAAAATTTGGTGTCCCAATCTGCCCCGGGTGCAGTCAGTTCCCACGAATAGATTGTGTGTTGCGAAGGCAGTACGGACTGGCCGTCAAAGCAGTCCTGTCTTGAATTTGGCATGCAGGGGCTCGCGAAAAGAGTGCTATGGAAGGGGTGCGAGCGTAGTTGCTTCGCTTTTCCCTGACATTCGAGGCCTTTCGTGCGTGAACCGTCGCTGCTGCCCGTCTTTGGAAAACTTGGCCTCAAGGCCCCTGTCGCCTTGGCGGCGGCACCGGTCTCGTCGGCAGGTGTGCCGCACCTGCGGAAGCTTCTGGCCGTGCATGGCGGCATGGTGCTGAAACTGTCGGTCGTCGCCTGGACGGTACTGATCCTGGGCGCCGTGTTTTTCACGATGCAAGGCTGACCGCCATGGCCAACCGCTACACGCTGCGCATGGAGCTTCCCCAGAGCTGGAGCATCATCGATGTCTTCACCGGCCAGCCTGCGGTTGTCCGGCAAAAGGTGATGGTCGGGATGGGGCCGCGCGAGGCCGAGGACATGGTCGTGCAGATGAATGTCCGCGACGTCAAACGCCGCGAAAGGGCCGAGCGCAAGACCTGATCGCGGTCAGCGCCAACTCGCCGCCATTTCAGCCGAAATCGGCCGCCGTCAGCACATACATGCTCTTGCGGGTGCGGTCATAGGCCCTCGACGCCACCTCGCGGATGGCGCTGCTCTCGGTGTCGAATGTCTGGAGATAACCGGCTTCATCGGCAGCTGTGCCCGGCCGCATCTTGGCCATGGCGTCGGCAGCGACGGAAAACGAGATCTGAAACATGCCGTCATGGCCAACGAAACGAATGCGCTGGCCCGCTTCGTCATAGCTGCGGCTGCGGTTGGGGAAGGTGAGGCTCATGTCTTGGCCTCCGTGGCTTTCTTGGTCACCCGCTTCTTCTTCGGCGTCGGATTGAGGGCCTCGGCGACACGATCGGCCTCTTCCTTGGCCAGCCGAAGCTCCCTCAGCCTTGCCGTCTTGATCTCCCTGGCTCTTGCCTCGGACATATATTCGGCGGTCGCCTTGTTTTTCTCCGCTGTCTTCTTCTGCTTGTCGACAAAGCGGGCTTCAGCTTTTTCCATGATCGTCTGATTGCCTTCGGCCATCGAAGAAATCTCCCTTGTGCCTGAAATCGTGAAAGTGAACTTGTCCGATAAATAGGCGCTCGATCGGCAAAATTCAATCTTTTGAATTATTTGACATTCTGCGGATATCACGAAACGGCCAGCCGAAATAATACTTTTGAATATTTAATGCGGTCCGCGAATAATTTTTGGCACTCCTATCTATCGAGTGCCAACGCGTCTATAGAGGAGGGGCGTGGCCGCCTGTGCCGGCCCCAGAAAGAAAGTTCCCATGAAATTTCGGCCACTCCACGACCGTGTCGTCATTCGTCGCGCCGAAGGCGATATCAAATCCAAGGGCGGGATCATCATCCCCGACACTGCCAAGGAAAAGCCGCAGGAGGGCGAAGTCATCGCTGTCGGCCCTGGCGCACGCGACGAAAACGGCGCACTTGTTCCGCTCGACGTCAAGGCCGGCGACTTTATCCTGTTCGGCAAATGGTCGGGCACCGAGGTCAAGATCGACGGCGAGGACCTTCTGATCATGAAGGAAGCCGACATCATGGGCGTCATCGACAAGAGCGAGACTGGCATCATCGACAAGGGCGCTGCAACCGACAAGACCGTGGCCGCCAAGAAAGCTGCCTGACCTCATTTTCTCCGAACGAACTGGATAAAAATCATGTCTGCCAAGGAAATAAAATTCTCCACCGACGCGCGCGACCGCATGCTGCGCGGCGTCGAGATCCTCACCAATGCGGTGAAGGTCACGCTCGGCCCTAAGGGCCGCAACGTCATCATCGACAAGGCCTATGGCGCGCCGCGCATCACCAAGGACGGCGTCACCGTCGCCAAGGAAATCGAGCTTGCCGACAAGTTCGAGAACATGGGCGCCCAGATGGTGCGCGAAGTGGCCTCGAAGACCAACGACCTCGCCGGTGACGGCACCACCACCGCCACGGTGCTGGCCGCCTCGATCCTGCGTGAAGGCGCCAAGCTGGTCGCCGCCGGCATGAACCCCATGGATTTGAAGCGCGGCATCGACCAGGCGGTTTCCGCCGTGGTCAAGGAAATCCAGGCGCGCGCCAAGAAAGTCAAGTCGTCGGCCGAGATCGCACAGGTCGGCACCATCGCCGCCAATGGCGATGCCAGCGTCGGCGAGATGATCGCCAAGGCGATGGACAAGGTCGGCAATGACGGCGTCATCACCGTCGAGGAAGCCAAGACCGCCGAGACCGAACTCGACGTCGTCGAAGGCATGCAGTTCGACCGCGGCTATCTCTCGCCCTATTTCGTCACCAATGCCGACAAGATGCGCGTCGAGCTGGAAGAGCCCTACATCCTCATCCACGAGAAGAAGCTCGGCAATCTGCAGGCGATGCTGCCGATCCTCGAAGCGGTGGTGCAGAGCGGCAGGCCGCTGCTGATCATCTCCGAGGACGTCGAGGGCGAGGCTCTGGCGACGCTGGTCGTCAACAAGCTGCGCGGCGGCCTCAAGGTCGCGGCCGTCAAGGCGCCGGGCTTCGGCGATCGCCGCAAGGCGATGCTGGAAGACATCGCCGTGCTGACATCAGGCCAGATGATCTCCGAGGACCTCGGCATCAAGCTTGAAAACGTCACCATCGAGATGCTCGGCCGCGCCAAGCGTGTGCTGATCGAGAAAGACACCACCACGATCATCGACGGTGCCGGCACCAAGGCGACGATCCAGGCGCGCGTCGCCCAGATCAAGGGCCAGATCGAGGAGACGACCTCCGACTACGACAAGGAAAAGCTGCAGGAGCGGCTGGCCAAGCTCGCCGGTGGCGTTGCCGTCATCCGCGTCGGCGGCGTCACCGAGTCGGAAGTCAAGGAAAAGAAGGACCGCATCGACGATGCGCTGAACGCCACCCGCGCGGCGGTCGAGGAAGGCATCGTGCCCGGCGGCGGCGTGGCTCTGCTGCGTGCCCGCTCGGTGCTTGGCGGCCTGACCGGCGCCAATGCCGATGTCACGGCCGGCATCACGATCGTGCTGCGGGCGCTCGAAGCGCCGATCCGCCAGATCGCCGAGAATTCCGGCGTCGAAGGCTCGATCGTCGTCGGCAAGCTCACCGACAGCAAGGACCACAATCAGGGTTTTGACGCCCAGAACGAGGTCTATGTCGACATGATCAAGGCAGGCATCGTCGATCCGGCGAAAGTGGTGCGCACCGCACTGCAGGATGCCGGCTCGATCGCGGCCCTTCTGATCACCGCCGAAGCGATGATCACCGACGTTCCGCCGAAAGACGCTGCCCCGGCGGGCGGCGGTGGCGGTATGGGCGGCTACTAGAGCGGGATGAAATGAGACTGAATCGGCTTGGGATTCCCTTAGGCGTGCAAATCTGATTCAACCTTCATGCTGGGCAAGGA